>DASQWY010000752.1:0-4745 GCA_035640005.1 Actinomycetes bacterium | reverse complement strand
CCCGGCGCCTCGACCAGCTTGGTGAGGGAGCCGATGACCTGGTGCTGGTCGTCGGGATGGACAAGGTCGCCCAGGGCGGTGCCGACGAGGTCGGCAGCTCGCCGGCCGAGCACCCGCTGCACCGAGGGGCTCTGGTAGGCGATCGTGCCGTCGGGCGCAAGCACCGTGATGAGGTCCGAGGAGTTGTGCACCAGCGAGCGGAACTGGGCGGCCTGCTCGGCGCCGGCCCGCCGCAGCAGCAGCCCCATGGCCAGGGCGGCGAGCGCGCTGAGCAGCCCAAGGGCGATCTCGATCCGGACCAGCCGGCTGAGGGATGCCTCGGTGTGCTTGGTGATCTCCCCGACCGCGTCGTTGGAGACGCTCGACAGCTGCGCGCTCAGCACCCGCAGCAGGGTCACCCCGGCGGCGTACCCCGGCCCGGTGCGGCCACCCTCCAGGAG
Source organism: Actinomycetes bacterium (assembly GCA_035640005.1). Taxonomy (GTDB): domain Bacteria; phylum Actinomycetota; class CALGFH01; order CALGFH01; family CALGFH01; genus DASQWY01. Next base: position 4,305 of record DASQWY010000752.1, on the reverse strand, counting down.
GCTGTCGCCGGTGCGGGTCAACTCCTCGATCAGGCGACGATCCTGGTCGAGCTTGCGGCGGACCTTCCAGTCGCGAGCCGGGGGGATCTTGACAAGCAAGTCGTTGCCCTGCGGTGCGAGCACGCTGCCGCCGTCCAGCAGCGCATCGGCCGTCTGCTGCAACGCCGCGCCGCTCTGCTCAGGGTCGGCCTGGAAGCCGTTGACCACCAGCAGGACGTCCTTGGTGTAGCGCTCCACGAGGGCCCGCTGGCGCGCGGCGATGTTGACTACCAGCGCGGAGCCACGCTCCTGCCCGGTGGCTCGCGCGTTGTAGCCAACGATCGCGGTCACCAGGACGATGAACACCGGGATGACCCAGCCGAGCCGGCGATCCAAGCGCAGGTCGCCAAGGATCGGGAGCCGAGGGACCAGCCGGCCGACGCCGGACCGGCCGCCTGCCGCCGTGCGCCGGGTCGTGCTCGCGGCTCCCACCTCAGCGGACGGTGAAGTCGGCATGCATCCCACCCAGGTAGTGGCCCTCCATGTTGCAGTACAAGACGTAGTGGCCTGGCGCCAGGCGCAGGACCATGGTCCGGCGGTCGCCGATGTCGAGGCCCTCGGCCTCGTCGAGATGGTCGAGGCCGGGCGCGTCTTCGTTGACCGTCAGCCCGTCGCGCTGCAGCGGCAGCTTGCCAGGGGCTCGGGCGGTTCGTACGACGTTGAGCTCGTGGGTGCTCGGGCCCTGATTGAGGATGCGGAAGCGGACGGTGCCGGCGGTCACGACGGCCGCGTCCGGCCGGACACGGAAATCGTCGAGTTGCACGTACACGGGGGTGCCGAGCGGCGCGGCCTCATGCTGGCGGGCCGCGGTGAGCAGGACCGCGAGCGCGAGCGCGGCCGGCACGAGCGCCAGCGCCCAGCGGCGCCTCGCCCGAGTCCACGCCATCCGGGAGCCCCCCCTCTTTGTGGTACCGGGCGGCCGCATCGAGTGCAGGCAGCCACTCGCCGGACGTTGCCGCGGTCACCTCGCCCAGGCGGACCCGCACCGTGATCGTGCTTGGACCGGTTGTCTTGACTGGGTACGTCGGGGAAGCGCGGATCTTCGCACGCGCCCGTGCCCGCGCGCAAATCCCGATCGCGGCTACCGTATGATCTGGACGCCTTCCACGTCCGGAGGAGGAACGCGCGATGCCAGCCCAGCGACCAGCATCCCCCGAGCTGGACCCCGACGAGGTGGCGAACGCCAGGTATCCCAACACCGCCCGGATCTGGAACTACCAGCTCGGCGGCAAGGACAACTACCCGGTCGACCGGCAGGCGTCCGAAGTGGCCAACGCGATGGTGCGAGACATCGGCGCACCAACCGGCGAGGACGCCGCCCATGACGGCCGCCACCTGCTCCAGCGGATGGTGGACTACATGCTGGGGCAAGGCGTCCGCCAGTTCCTCGACCTCGGCTCCGGCTTCCCGAACATGGCCAACACCCACCAGGTCGCCCACCGCGTCGACCCGGCTGCGCGCGTCGTCTACGTGGACATTGATCCGATCGTGTCGACGCATGCGGCCGCGCTGATGGCCGGCCGCAACGTGGTCACCCTCAGGGCGGACCTGCGGGAGCCGGAGCAGGTGCTTGGTGACAAGCAGGTGCACGAGCTGCTCGACTTCGACCAGCCGGTCGGGATCATGTTCATCTGCATGCTTCACTGCCTGTGGAACGAGGAGGACCCGTGGGGGGTCGTGCGGCGGTTCCGGGACGCGGTGGTGCCGGGCAGCTATCTGGCGATCAGCCACATGACCGACGAGGCCCATCCGCAGGCGGCCGAAAGGCTCTTCCAGATGACTCAGGAGCTGCACTGGAACACGCCGCTCATATCGCGTAGCCGGGCGGACATCGCGCGGTTCTTCGACGGGTTCACGCTGGTTGAGCCTGGGCTGGTCGCTCCCGCGCAGTGGAGACCCGACCTGCACAATCCGCTCCGCATCCCCGGACAGCACGACGAGGAGGGCGAGCCCGTGCTCCAGCGCAGGTCCCCCGTGCAGCCCGGGAACGACCGCGGGGTCGCGTGGCACCTCTGCGGGATCGGCATCAAGGACTGAGCACCACTTGAGCGGCCGTGGCTGAACCGGCGCACCGTCCACCGATGAGTTTCCGGCGGCTGCCCGGTACGTACGTGTGAGCGTCTGGGGAGGGTCCCAGGCCCGACGTGCGACCGGGAGGTCACGTGAGCTCGAACGCAAGCAGGCAGGGGTCGGCGGCCTCGGCGCGACGCTGGGTCCTGGCCCTGACCTCGTTGGCGTCGCTGATGGTGATGCTGGACATGCTGGTCGTCACGACCGCCCTGAGCACGATCCGGCTGCACCTGGGCGCCTCCATCGAGGAGCTGGAGTGGACCGTCAACGCCTACACCCTGAGCCTGGCCGTGCTGCTGATGACGGCCTCGGCGCTGGGCGACCGCCTCGGGCGCCGCCGCCTGCTGGTGGCCGGGCTGGGGCTGTTCACCGCCGCGTCGGCGGCGTGCGCGCTGGCGCCGGGTATCGGCTGGCTGATCGCGGCGCGGGCCGTTCAGGGCGCCGGCGCGGCGATGGTGGTGCCACTGGCGATGGCGCTGCTCGGCGCGGCGTTCCCGGCCGAGCAGCGCGCCAGGGCGCTGGGGATCTTCAGCGGCGTGACCGGGCTGGCCACCGTCGGCGGGCCGCTGGTCGGCGGCGCGGTCGTGCAGGGGCTGGCGTGGCAGTGGATCTTCTGGCTCAACGTCCCCATCGGGCTGGTGCTCGTCCCGCTGATCCGCAACCGGATCCAGGAGGGCTACGGCAGCGGGACCAGCGTCGACGTCGGCGGCCTCGGCCTGGTCACGGGTGCGGCGCTCGGGCTGGTGTGGGGGCTGGTGCGCGGCAACGGGTCCGGCTGGGGCAGCTTCGAGGTGGTCGGCTCGCTGCTGGCGGGGACGCTGCTGCTGGTCGCGTTCGTGGCCTGGGAGCTGCGGGCCCGCGAGCCGATGCTGCCGATGCGGTTCTTCCGCTCCCGCGCCTTCGCGGCGGGGAACGCCGCCTGCTTCCTGCTGTACGGGTCGATCTTCGGCGCGGCGTTCTTCTTCGCGCAGTTCCTGCAGACGGCGCTGCACTACGGGCCCCTGGGCGCGGGGCTCCGGCTGGTCCCCTGGACCGTCACCCTGTCGCTGGTCGCGCCGGTCGCCGGGGCCCGGGTCAACCGCGTCGGTGAGCGGCCGCTGATCGTCGCCGGGCTGCTGCTGCAGGCGGCCGGGTTCGCCTGGATCGCGCTGATCGCCGAGCCGGGCCTGGCCTACTCCGCCATGGTCGTGCCGCTGGTCGTGGCCGGCTGCGGCGTCTCCATGGCGATGCCGGCCGCGCAGAACGCGGTCATCGGCGCGGTGCCGCGCAGCGCGATCGGCAAGGCGTCGGGCACCTTCAACACCCTGCGGCAGCTCGGCGGCACCTTCGGGATCGCGATCCTGGCCGCGGTGTTCGCCGCGACCGGCGGCTACGCGTCCGCCCAGGCGTTCAGCGACGGCTTCGGCGCCGCGACCGGCGTGGCGGCCGGGATGTCGCTGGCGGCCGCGATCGCCGGCCTGCTGACCCCCGGCCGGCGCCCACCCAGCCCGGTGGTGGCGCCGGCGCCGGCACGCGCGGCGGTGCTGCAGGCCGAGGGCGGCAACTGAGGGAGGCTGGCAGAGTGGTCGGTGTGGCAGCCGGCGAAGGGCAGGGTGTGATGACGGGCGACGAGGAGTTCGCACGCCGCAGCGACCCGTTCCGGCGGGAGCTGCTGGCGCACTGCTACCGCATGCTCGGCTCGGTGCACGACGCCGAGGACCTGGTGCAGGAGACCTTGCTGCGGGCGTGGCGCGCCTACGACCGCTTCGACGACCGGCGGGCGTCGCTGCGCACCTGGCTGTACCGGATCGCGACCAACGCGTGCCTGACCGCGCTGGAGCAGTGCGGCCGCCGGGAGCTGCCAGCAGGCGTCGCCGGCCCAGCCGACCCGGAGGCGCCGCTGGCGCCGGCCCCGCCGGAGGTGACCTGGCTGCAACCCATCCCCGACGCGCTGCTGGAGGGCGGGTCGGACGACCCGGCGACGATCGTGTCGTTGCGCGGCAGCGTCCGGCTGGCGCTGGTCGCGGCGCTGCAGCACCTGCCCGCCAGGCAGCGGGCCGTGCTGATCCTGCGCGACGTCCTCGGCTGGCGCGCTGCCGAGGTCGCCGGCCTGCTGGGGACCACGACCGCCGCGGTCAACAGCGCCCTGCAGCGCGCCCACGCCCAGCTCGGCCAGGTTTCGCCGGCGCGGGACGAGATCACCGAGCCGGACGACGC
>DASQWY010000751.1:0-8607 GCA_035640005.1 Actinomycetes bacterium | reverse complement strand
CCACGACTCCACCCCGCCGCGGGGCGGCGGCGGCGGCTGCTGCTGGCCCTGCGCGCCGCTCACCGGGCGGTCGACGGTCGCCCGCCGCCGCAGCGTGCGGACGAACTCGAACACCGAGTAGAGCATGATCACGAAGCCGGCGACGCCGAGCGCCACGTACTTGACGAACCCGACCACCAGCACGACCAGGCCGAGCACGAAACCGAAGGCGGCCAGCTTCAGGCGGCGGGCAAGGTGGGCGCGGAACGAGTGGCCGACCTGGTGGGCGAACTTCGGGTCTTCCTCGAGCAGCCGCCGCTCGATCTCGGCCAGGATGCGTTGCTCGTGCTCGGACAGCGGCATGATCGGCTCCGACCGGGACGTGCGGTGGTGGCACAAGCGAGTGTACCCGGGCACTACCCCACCCTCAACAGCCCGACTACCCCAGATCGGGCTCAGGAACCGCCGAAGCGCGGCGGCCGCCGCTCGGCGAAGGCGGCCCGCGCCTCGGCGTGGTCGGCGGAGGCGAAGGTGAGCCGCTGGGCCCGCTGCGCGGCCGCCATCCCCTCGGCCGTGGACCGCTCGAACGACGCGTTCAGGGCCTGCTTGGCCAGGCCGAGCGCCAGGGTCGGGCCGGCGCCGAGGCCGGCGGCCAGCTCGGCGGCCTCGGCGGCCAGCTCCGCCTCGGGCACCACCCGGTTGACCAGGCCGATGCGCAGCGCCTCGGCGGCGCCGACCGGGCGGCCGGTGAAGATCAGCTCCTTGGCCCTGCCCAGCCCGACCAGCCGCGGCAGCCGCTCGGTGCCGCCCAGGTCGGGCACGACCGCCCAGCGCATCTCCAGGCTGGCGAACTCGGCCCCCTCGGCCGCCAGGCGCAGGTCGCAGGCGGCGGCCAGCTGCAGGCCGCCGCCGTAGGCGAGGCCGTTGACGGCGGCCACGACCGGCTTTGGCAGCAGCTCGAAGGCGCTGACCGCCGCCTGGATCTCGGCGACCACCCGGGCGGCGTCCCCGGGGTCGCTCATGGCGGCGAACTCGGCCACGTCCAGCCCGGAGGAGAACGCCCGGCCGGCCCCGGTGACCACCACCGCCCGCACCGCGGGGTCGGCGGCGGCGCCGGCGGCGGCGGCCGCCAGCTCGGCGAACATGCGGCGGTCCATGGCGTTGAGCTTCTCCGGCCGGTCGAGGGTGACGGTCGCCACCGCGCCGTCGACCTGGTAGCGGACATGCGCCATCGCGTCGCGCTCCTCGCAGAACGAATCGGGCGCCGAGCCTACCGCGCGTCCTGGTCGGGCGGGAGCAGCCGCTCGCGGCGGACCCGCAGGTTCTGGCGCGCCTCGGCGAACGCCTCCTCCGGCTCGTCGATGAGCGAGGCGCGCTCGATGGCGGCGTCGCCGAAGCGTTCGCGAACCGCGTCGGCGGCGCGGGCGGCCGCCCGCCAGCCGGGCCGTTCCGGGCCCAGGCGCAGCTGCCGGGGCGCGCCCTCCCCCGACAGGTTGGAGACGCTCACCCCCACCAGCCGCACCGGCGCGCGGCCCAGCCGCAGCCGCGCCAGCAGCTCGGCGGCGAGCGCGTGCAGCTCGGCGTCGTCGTCGGTCGGGTCGGGCAGGGTGCGCGAGCGGGTGATCGTCCGGAAGTCGGCGAAGCGCAGCTTGAGGGTGACGGTGCGGCCGGCCAGGCGCGCCTCACGTAGCCGGCGGCCGACCCGCACCGCGCAGCGCAGCAGCTCGCGGCCGAGCCGCTCCGGGTCGTCGATGTCGGCAGCGAAGGTCTCCTCCGAGCCGACCGACTTGGCCGCCTCGAACGGCACCACCGGGCGCTCGTCCCGGCCCCAGGCCAGCTCGTGCAGCTGGCCGCCGGCGGCCTGGCCGAGCACGTCGCAGAGGGTCGCCAGCGGCGTGCGGGCGACCGCGCCGACGGTGCGCAGCCCGTAGCGGTGCAGCGTCGCCATGGTCGCCTCGCCGGCGCCCCACAGCGCGTCCACCGGCAGCGGGTGCAGGAAGTCCAGGGCGCGGGCGGCCGGCACCACCAGCAGCCCGTCCGGCTTGCCGCGGGTGGAGGCGAGCTTGGCCAGGAACTTGTTGGCCGCCACCCCCACGGTGAGGGTGAGGCCGGCCTGTTCGCGGACCCGGGCGCGCAGCAGCCGGGCGATGGTGACCGCGTCGCCGAGCAGCGCCCTGGCGCCGCGGACGTCCAGGAACGCCTCGTCCAGGCTGAGCGGCTCCACCAGCGGGGTCACCTGCTGGAAGATCCGCATCACCGCGGCCGAGTGGCGGCGGTAGGCGGCGAAGTCCGGTGGGATCGCCAGCGCCTGCGGGCACAGCCGGCGGGCGACCGCCATCGGCATGGCGCTGCGGCAGCCGTGGGCGCGGGCCTCGTAGGACGCCGAGGTCACCACCCCGCGGGCGCCGGTGCCGCCGACCAGCAGCGGCCGGCCGCGCAGCGACGGGTCCTTGAGCACCTCCACGCTGGCGTAGAAGGCGTCCAGGTCGGCGTGGAGCACGCCCAGCGCGGCGGCCTCCCCCTCCCGCAGCGGCCCGCCGGCGACCACCTCGCCGGTCGGCCGCACCCGCCCGCGCTCGCGTCCCATGGCCACGCCAGCGTACCCGGCGGCGGCGACGCCCGGGCGGCGGGCTCGGCCGCATCCGATTACGATGCTGGGCACCAAGAGGACCGACCGTCCCAGGAAAGGACCCCGGCCGGTGAGCGCGACCCCCGAGCACGCCGCGGCCGGCCAGAGCCCGCTGGACGCCGAGGACCTGCGGGCCCGCGTCGACCGCCGCCTCGCCGAGCTGCTCGGCCAGGAGCTGGACGCGCTCGGCTTCCTGGGCGAGGACGGCGCGCCGGTGACCGCCGCCCTGACCCGCTTCGCGCTGGAGGCCGGCAAGCGGCTGCGGCCCGCGTTCGTCTACTGGGGCTACCGGGGCGCGGGCGGCCCGCGCGACGGCCGCCGCGCCGAGGCGGCCGTCCGCGCCGCCTGCTCGGTGGAGCTGCTGCACGTGTGCGCGCTGATCCACGACGACATCATGGACGGCTCCCAGGTCCGCCGCGGCCGGCCGGCGATGCACGTCGCCTTCGCCGACCTGCACCGCCGCCACGGCTGGCGCGGCGACCCCGCCCGCTTCGGCGAGGGCGCCGCGGTGCTCATGGGCGACCTGGCGTTCACCTGGGCCGACGCCGCCCTGGCCGGCGCCGGCCTGCCCGACGACCGGCTGGCCGCCGCGCTGCGCCTGTTCAACCGGCTGCGGGCGGAGCTGATGGGCGGCCAGTACCTGGACCTGTTGGAGGCGCGCCGCGGCGCGCCCGGCGAGGCGGCCGTGCGCCGGGTGCTGGCCTACAAGTCGGGCAAGTACACCATCGAGCGGCCGCTGCACCTCGGCCTGGCGATCGCCGGCGGCGGGCGGGCGCTGGCCGCCGACTACTCCGCCTACGGCCTGCCGCTCGGCGAGGCGTTCCAGCTCCGCGACGACGTGCTCGGCGTGTTCGGCGCGCCGGAGGTGACCGGCAAGCCCGCCGGCGACGACCTGCGCGAGGGCAAGGAGACCTACCTGGTGATGCTGACCCGCCGGCTGGCCGGCGACGCCGGGCGGCAGCTGCTGGAGGCCGCCCTCGGCGACGCCAAGCTGTCGGAGGAGCGGGTCGCCGAGCTGCGGCGGGTGATCGCCGCCTGCGGCGCCCTGGACGGCACCGAGGCGCGCATCGCCGAGCTGCTCGCCGAGGCCAAGGCGGCCATGGCCGCGGCGGAACGGGTCGACGCGACCGCCAGGGCGGTGCTGCTCGCCCTGGCCGACCACGTCACCGACCGGACCGCCTGAGCGGCCATGGCCGGGCGGACCGTGGTGGTGGGCGCCGGCCTGGCCGGGCTGTCGGCCGCCATCCACCTGGCCGCCGCCGGCCGCGAGGTGGTGGTGGTCGAGGCCGGGCCGCAGCCGGGCGGCCGCTGCGGCACGGCCACGGTCGGCGGCTACCGCTTCGACACCGGCCCGACGGTGCTGACCATGCCGGAGGTGCTGCGCGCGACCGTGGGCGCGGCCGGCGAGGAGCTGGACGACTGGCTGCCGCTGCGGCGGCTGGACCCGACCTACCGGCTCAGCTTCCACGACGGCAGCCGGCTGGACGTGCTGCCGGACGCCGGGCGCATGGCCGCCGAGGTCGAGCGGCTCGCCGGGCCGGAGGAGGCGCGCCGCTACCTGGCCTTCCGCGACCACCTCGGCCGCATGCACCGGGCGGAGTGGGCCCAGTTCGTCGACCGCAACCTCGACCGGCTCGGGGAGCTGGCGCGGCCGCTGGCGCTCTGGCGGGTGGCGCGGCTGGGCGGGTTCCGGCGGCTGGAGGCGCTGGTCGCGACCCACCTGAGCGACTGGCGGCTGCGCCGGGCACACACCTTCCAGGCGCTGTACCTGGGGCTGTCGCCGTTCGACGCGTTGGGGCTGTACGCGGTGGTGGCGTACATGGACACCGTCGGCGGCGCCTTCGTGCCGCGCCGGGGCGGCATGCACGCGCTGCCGCTGGCGCTGGCCGCGGTCGCCGAGAAGGCCGGCGCCGAGCTGCGCTACGGCGCCCGCGCCGAGCGGGTCGAGGGCGGCGCCGCCGGGGTCCGCGCGGTGCGGCTCGCCTCGGGCGAGCGGCTGCCCGCCGGCGACGTGGTGGTCGCCGCCGACCTGCCCAGCGCCTACGCGGGGCTGCTGCCGCCGGCCACCATGGACTGGCGGGTGCGGCGGCGCCGGCTCCACTTCGCGCCCTCCTGCCTGCTGCTGCACCTGGGGCTGCCGCGGCGGCTGCCCGGGCAGGCGCACCACACCCTCCACCTGGGCCGGGACTGGAAGGGCGGCTTCGAGGCGATCACCCGCCGCGGCGGCGTGCAGCCCGACCCGAGCCTGCTGGTCACCTACCCGACCCCGGAGGATCCCGACGCCGCCCCGCCGGGCCACTCCACCCTGTACGTGCTGGAGCCGACCGCCAACACCCGCGCCGGCCTCGACTGGGCGGCGCTGCGGCCGCGGCTGCGGCGGCGGCTGCTCGCCCGGCTGGAGGCGCTCGGCTACGGCGACCTGGCCGAGGACCGCGAGGCCGAGCTGCTGGTGGACCCGCCCGCCTGGGAGGCGATGGGCCTGCCGGCCGGCACGCCGTTCTCCCTGGACCACCGGCTCGGCCAGACCGCCTGGTTCCGGCCGGCCAACGCCTCCGCCACCGTGCCCGGGCTGTTCTTCGCCGGCCAGGGAACCGTGCCCGGGGTCGGCGTGCCGATGGTGCTGATCTCCGGTCGCCTGGCGGCCGAGCGGGTGCTGGCAAGGCGCGGATGAACCCGGAGCCGCGCACCCTGACCGCCGCCTACGAACGCTGCCGGCGGCTGCACGCCCGCCACGGCCGGACCTACTACCTGGCCACGCTGCTGCTGCCCCAGTGGAAGCGGCGGCACGTGCACGCCCTGTACGGCTTCACCCGCTACGCCGACGAGCTCGTCGACGCCGCCGGCTCCCCCACCGGCCCGGCGGGCCGGGCCGCCGCGCTGGCCGCCTACCGGCGGCGCTTCCTCGCCGGCCTGCGGGGCCTGCCGTGCGACGACCCGCTGCTGCCGGCGGTGCACCACACCATCCGGGCGTTCGGCCTGGAGGTGGCGGACTTCGAGCGGTTCCTGGACGCGATGGCGATGGACCTGCGCCGTGGCAGCTACGCCACCTACGAGGAGCTGCTGGGCTACATGGACGGCTCGGCGGCGGCGGTCGGCACGATGATGGCGCCGATCCTGGAGTCCTCCGACCCGCCGCGCGCCCGCGAGCACGCCCGCCAGCTCGGCCTGGCCTTCCAGCTCACCAACTTCGTCCGCGACGTCGGCGAGGACCTGCGCCGCGACCGGGTGTACCTGCCGCTGGCGGACCTGGACCGCTGCGGCGTGAGCGTCGGCGACCTGGCCGCCGGCAAGGTGACCCCGGCCGTGGCCGAGCTGCTCGCCCTCGAGGTCGAGCGCGCCCGGGCGCACTACCGCGCCGCCGCCCCCGGCATCGAGCTGCTGGTGCCGAGCTCGCGGGCCTGCATCCGGGTGGCGTTCACCCTGTACGCCGGCATCCTCGACGAGGTCGAGCGGGCCGGCTACCAGGTGCTGGCGCGGCGGGTGCGGGTGCCGCTGCGGCGCCGGCTGGCGTTCGCCGGCCGCAACTGGCGGGGCGCGCGCGCCGCCGCCCGCGCCGAGCGGCGGGTCAGCATCGCCACGCCCGGGCCCGGACGCTGGGCCTGAAGGCCCCTCAGGACGGGAACCGGTAGGGCGACCAGCCGCGGCCGCCGTCGCGGGTGAACCACAGGCGGCCGTCCGGGGCGGTCGGCACCGCCACCCCCTGCAGGGCGCTGGTGAAGCCGACGTAGCCGAAGCCGTCGAAGGCCGAGCCGTCCGCCACCCGGGCCCAGCTGCGGCCGCCGTCCCGGCTGGCGACCAGGCCGCCGCCCGGGCCGCCCAGCGCCAGCACCAGCGTGCCGGGCGTGGGCGCGGCCAGCGCGCCGATCCTGCCCGGCAGGGGCGGGTCGGCCGGGGTGCGCCGCCAGCCCGCCCCGGCGTCGCCGGACAGGTACAGGCGCTTGCCCTCGCTGCCGGCGGCGGAGTCGCCGGCGCAGGCGAGCGCGAGGTCGCGGCCGTCGGCGGCGGCCAGCTCGGCCGCCTGCCAGACGCTGGCCGGGTCGGCGCACGGCAGGCCGCCGAGCACGCGCCCGCGCCCGCCGGCGACCCCGGCGGCCAGCTCCACCCTGAGCTGGCCGGTGCCGCGCAGCCACTGCAGCCGCCACCACGAGGCGCCGTGCAGCACCAGCTCGGCGCGGACCGCCTGGCTGGCGCCCAGGCCCGCCACCGGCCGCCAGCCGTCGCCGCCGGCGCGGGCCGTCCACAGCCGCGCGCTGGTGGCCGCGTACACCCAGCCGCCGGCGGCCTCCAGGTCGAGCACCGGCCCGTCGAGGCCGGCCGCCGGCCGCCAGCTCGCGCCGCCGTCGTGGGTGGCGTACAGGCCGGGGCCGTACACCCAGCCGTCCCGCTCGGTGGCGAAGCGGACCTCGCTGACGGCGCTGGCGGCGGCGGCCTGGCCGGGCGGGACCAGCGGGGCGACCGGCGCGGGCACGCCCTCCCAGCGGCGCCCGCCGTCGCGGGTGCGCACCAGCGAGGTGCACGGCGGCTTGGCGCAGGGGGCGCCGCCGAGGGCGTAGCCGACGCTGGTGGAGACGAACGTGACCGACTGCGGCTTGAAGCCGTGGGGCAACGGGCCGGCCGCGAGGGCCCCGCTGGTGGTCCGGGGCGGCGGACCGGTAGCGGTCGGGGGCGGCACGTTGGTCGTCGGCGACGGCGCGCTGGTCGCCGGCGCCGGGCCGGTCCCGGCCGGGGCGGGCGGGCCGCCGACGGTCGCCTGCACGGCGACCACCCCGGCCACCACGATCGCGGCGGCCGCCAGCACCCCGCCGACCGCGACCCGCCGCCGGCGGCGGCCGCGGCGCCGCACGGCGGCCGGGTCGGGCGGCTCGGCCGCCTCCGCGACCGGCGTGGCCAGCTCGTGGAACAGCTGCCGCAGCCGCTCGTCACGCATGCCGCACCTCGCCCTCCGCCCGGCCGGCCAGCTCCCGCTCCAGCGCCGCCCTGGCCCGGTGCAGCCGGCCCTTGACGGTGCCGGCGGGGATCCTCAGCACCGCCGCCATCTCCTCGACCGGCAGCTCGGCGAGGTAGTGGAGCACCAGCACCTCGCGGTGGCGGCGGCGCAGCCGGCGCAGCGCCCCGGCCAGCAGCACCCCGTCCAGCGACGGGGGCGGGACCGGCGCGGGCGGGCCCAGCCGCCGGTAGGCCAGCAGCGCCCGCCTGGCCCGCCGCAGCGAGCTGGCGGCCAGGTTGAGCGCGACCCGGCGGACCCAGGCGTCGGGATGGTCGTAGTCGCGGATGCGGGCCCAGCGGGTCGAGGCGCGCGCGAACGCCTCCTGGACCAGGTCCTCGGCCTCGGCGCGGCTGCCGACCACGCCGTACAGCTCGGCCACCAGCCTGCCGTAGCTGCGCAGGTAGAACGCATCGAACCCATCGTCGTCGGCCACCGGGCCTCCATCGCCGCGCGCCCACCACAGACACGCCGCAGCGGGCGGTCGGGTTCGGCCTTTCGCTACCCTACGCTCATCGTATTCACCGGCTGGCGAGTTCGAGGGAGGCGGCATGGCGCGGACCGGCCGCCGCCCGGGCCCGAGCGGGACCCGGGAGGCGATCCTGGAGGCCGCCAGGCGCGCCTTCGCCCAGAACGGCTACGAGCGGACCACCATCCGCGGGGTCGCCGCCGCCGCCGCGGTCGACCCGGCCCTGGTGCACCACTACTTCGGCAGCAAGCAGAACCTGTTCGTGGCGGCGGTGCGGCTGCCGGTCAACCCCACCGAGCCGCTGCGGGCGCTGCTGGCCGACGGCGGCCTCACCGGCGAGCGGATGGTCGCCACCTTCCTGTCCATCTGGGACGGGGCGCCGGACCGCAGCCCGCTGATGGCGCTGGTCCGCTCGGCCATCTCCGACGAGCAGGCCGCCGCCATGCTGCGCGAGTTCATCACCACCGAGATCTTCGGGCTGCTGGTCAGGGAGCTGGACTCCCCGGACGCGATGCTGCGGGTGAACCTGGTCGCCTCGCAGATCGT
>DASQWY010000750.1:0-6345 GCA_035640005.1 Actinomycetes bacterium | reverse complement strand
GGCCGCCGCTGCTCGGGTCGCGGCCGGCCTGCAGCAGCCCGACCCGCAGCAGGGGCGGCAGGGTCGCCCGCGCGGCCCGCGCGCCGCCGTAGTAGAAGGCGATGATCCGGCCGGCGGTGACGCCGCGCAGCGCCATGCCGTAGGCGCCGTACTGGCTCATGCCGATGCCGTGCCCGTAGCCGCCGCCGACGACCCGGAAGGCGCTCGGCCCGGCGGCCCGCACGACCGGCGCGGGCGCCCCGGCGGCGAGCGCGACCGTCACCGCCACCGCCCCCACGGCGGCCGGCAGGCGAATCCGGCGACGGTCCCCGATCACCCTGAAAGGGTCGGCTCGCCCGGGCGCCGCCTTGAGCGGCTGCGGGTTATTCCGGTGTGCCCGGCCCGGCGCCCCAGAGGGAGCCTTCGGTGTCCCGCAGGAAGGCGGCGAGCGCCTGCTCCCAGGGGCGCAGCGGCGGCACGCCGACCAGGCGGGCGAGGCGGTTGTCGAGCACCGAGAAGGCGGGGCGGGGGGCGGGCCGGGGGAACTCGGCGCTGCGGGTCGGCTGCACCCGCTCGGGGTCCTGGCCGGTCCCGGCCAGGACCGCCCGGGCCAGCTGGTACCAGGAGCAGGAGCCGCCGCCGGTCAGGTGGTAGGTGCCGTGCTGGCCGCTGCGGACCAGCGCGCGCACGCCCCCGGCCAGGTCGGCCGACCAGGTCGGGCAGCCGACCTGGTCGTCGACCACCCGCAGGGTGTCGCGCTCGGCGGCCAGCCGCAGGATCGTCCTGACGAAGTTGCGCCCCACGCTTCCGTACACCCAGGCGGTGCGGACCAGGTAGTGGCGGCCCCAGGCGTGCCGCACCGCCTGCTCGCCGGCCAGCTTGGAGCGGCCGTACACGCTGGCCGGGGAGGGCGGGTCGTACTCGCCGTAGCCGTCCGGGCGGGCGGCGGCCGCGGTGCCCTCGAACACGTAGTCGGTGGACAGGTGCAGCAGCTCGGCGTCCACCTCCCGGCAGGCGAGCGCCAGGTGGCGGGGGCCGAGGCAGTTGTCGCGGAAGGCGCGGTCGGGGTCGGCCTCGCAGCCGTCCACGTCGGTGAAGGCGGCCGCGTTCAGCACCAGGTCGGGCGCGACCTCTCCGACCGTGGAGGCGACCGCCGGCCAGTCGCCCACGTCCAGCTCGGCGTGCGGCAGCGCCACCAGCTCCTTGGCGTCGGCGAACGCGGCCGCCAGGTCGCTGCCGACCTGCCCGCCGGCCCCGGTCAGCAGCACCCGCACGCTAGCGCCGCCCGTGGTCCAGCGTGCGGTTGGCGCCCCGCGGCTTCATCGGCCGCCACCAGCCCTCGTGCTCCCGGTACCAGGCGATGGTCGCCGCCAGGCCGTCGCCGAACTGGTGGGCGGGCGCCCAGCCGAGCTCGCGGACCTTGGTGGCGTCCAGCGCGTAGCGCCAGTCGTGGCCGGGCCGGTCGGCCACGTACTCGATCATCTCCTCGCCGGCGCCGAAGGCGTCCAGGATGCGCCGGGTCAGCTCCAGGTTGGAGACCTCGTTGCCGGCGGCGACGTTGTAGATCTCCCCGGCGGCGCCGCGGCGCAGGACCAGGTCGATCGCGCGGCAGTGGTCGGTCACGTACAGCCAGTCGCGCACGTTGCCGCCGCTGCCGTACAGCGGCACCTTGTGCCCGTCCAGCAGGTTGGTTACGAACAGCGGGATGACCTTCTCGGGCAGCTGGTAGGGGCCGTAGTTGTTGGTGCAGCGGGTGACCACCACGTCCAGCTTGTGGGTGGTGGCGTAGGCCAGGGCGACCAGCGCGCCGCCGGCCTTGCCGGCCGAGTAGGGCGAGGACGGCTCCAGCCGGTCGCTCTCGCGGAAGGCGCCCTGGCCGATGGTGCCGTACTCCTCGTCGGTGCCGACCTGCAGGAAGCGGCCCACGCCGGTGCGCCTGGCCGCCTCCGCCAGGGTCGCCACGCCCAGGGCGTTGGTGCGCACCGCCTCCAGCGGCTCCACGATCGAGCGGTCCACGTGGGTCTCGGCCGCGAAGTTGACCAGCGCGTCGTGGCCGGGCAGCAGCTGCAGCAGCGGCTCCAGGTCGCAGATGTCGCCCTGCACGAAGCGGTGGCGGGGCTCGCCGACCAGGTCGGCCAGGCTGGCCGGGTGGCCGGCGTAGGTCAGCTTGTCGAAGTTGGTGACCTGCGCGTCCGGGTCGGTGGCGAGCAGGTGGCGGACGTAGTTGGAGCCGATGAAGCCGGCTCCGCCGGTGACGAAGTAGCGCATACGCGGGAGCCTATCCCGTGGGCGGGCGGAACGAGGCGCCGACGGTGAGCACCAGCCCGCCGTGGCCGCTCTGCGATCCGACCAGCTTGACCTGCGAGCCGAGCAGGTAGCCGAGCAGCTTGGCCTGCTGCTCGAGGGGCGCGGGGTAGGCGAGGGTGGAGCCGGCGCCGCTGGGGCTGCTGGCGTTGCCGGTCCCGGCGACCTGGACGCCGAGCTGGCGCAGGCTGTCGGCGGCCCTGGCGGCGGCGCCCTGCACGCCGCCGCCGTTCAGCACGGTCACGTGCACGTCGCGCAGGCTGACGCCCTTGCCGTCCGGCAGCCCCACCGGGGGCAGGTTGGCGGCGTCGTCGGCCAGCGCCTTCATCAGGATCCTGGCCTCGGGCATGGGCTCGACGAAGGCGGCGCAGCCGGCGCATGCGGCCGGCGCCCCGTAGCTCGGGAACACCCGCATGTCGACCGAGCCCTGGTCGAGCTTGCCGATGCGCCGGGCCAGGCCGAGCGCCTCGCGGGTCTTCAGGGTGTCGTCGGTCTTGACGTGGTCGGAGGCGATGTTGGCGATGTGGATCAGCTTGGGCAGGTTGATGAGGTTGCCCTTGGAGGCGACCTTGTCCATGACGGCGCGCAGGAACTGCTGCTGGCGGCCGATGCGGCCGAAGTCGGAGTCGATGTGCCTGGCCCGCACGAAGGCGAGCGCCTGGACGCCGTTCATCTCGTGGCAGCCGGGCGCCATGTGCAGGTTGGCGAAGCTGTCGTCCAGCCGGTGGCCGGTGTTGTTGCACAGCCGCACCCCGCCGACCGCGTCGACCACCTTGAGGAAGCCGGCGAAGTCGATCTCGACGATGTGGTTGATCGGCAGGCCGGTGGCCTGCTCGACGGTCTTGACCAGCAGGTCGGACCCGCCGTAGGCGAAGGCGGCGTTGACCTTGTCGGCGCGGCCGCGGATGGTGGTCCGCAGGTCCCGCGGGATCGACACCATCACCGCCCGCTTCTGCCCGGGGCTGACGTGCAGCAGGATGATCGTGTCGGTGCGCTGGCCGGCGACCTGGGTCGTCTCGATCTTCGACAGCTCGCCCTTGCTGAGCCCCTCGCGCGAGTCGGTGCCGACCAGCAGGATGTTCTCGGGCTTGCCGGACGCGGCCGGGCTCAGGTTGGCGACCTTGTGGTGGCCCTTGGCGATCAGCTTGTCGGCGTAACGGTAGCCGAGCACCGCCCCGGCCGCGCCGAGCACCACCACCACCGCCAGGCCGATGCCGACCAGCCGCAGCGCCAGGCGGCGACCGCGGCCGCCGCCGCCGGTGCCCGCGCCGCCGGTGCCGCCGGCGCGGCCGGCGGGGCGCGGCGGCCTGCCCTGGGCGGCGCGCCCGAGGGCCTCCAGGTTCGCCCAGCGGTCGTCCGACCCCGAGAGCGTGCTCGCCTTGCGCTCGTCCACGCGTGAACGCTCCTGGTCAACGGCGGAGGAATTGGACCGGATCGGCCCAGCCTAGCATGCAGGTTCGGGGTTTCGACGAGGTCGTGAGCTGTTCGTCATTGATTCTGTGTCTGTCAGTGACCAGTGACGTTGCTCACCCGATCGTCGCTCTCGTCGGTTACGATCAGAACATGCGTTCGCTCGCCGCCCCGTTCGTGGTCGCCCCACCATCGGGCGCCCGCATCCGCACCCGGCTGCGGCTGCCCGCCCGCGACGAGCAAGTGCTCACGACCGTCGCCGAGCACCTTGGCCAGCTGGCCAACGCTGATGTTGCCGTGCGTTGCCGGCTCGGCCGCGGCGAGCAGGAAAGGTCCGAGCGCAAGCGGGCGCTCACCGCCGCTTCCTCCAGCCGTTGGGCTGGGGCGATCACCCGCACCTCCGACGACCAGTGGCAGCGGGCCCATGCCAACCTGTTGCATGCCCGCACGGGGCTGCGCCGGGCGATCCGGCGGCTGCAGGCACGGCTGGCTGCGCCAGTCGGACAGCGGCTGGGCCGGGTACGGGGCTACGCGACCCAGGCGGAGCGGTTCCAGAAGCAGCGCCGCATGCAACACCTGCAGACGAGGCTGGCCGCGGTCGAGGCGCGGATCGCGGCTGGTCGGGTGTCGGTGTGCCGGGGTGGCCGGCGGCTGGCCAAGCTGCGCCACGCCCCGAGCGGTAACGGTAGTTCGCTGACGGAGGCCGCGTGGCGGGCGCGTTGGGTCACCGCCCGGTGGTTTCTGACCGCCAACGGGGAGGCCGCCAAGCGGTGGGGCAACGAGACCATCCGTGTCCACCCGGAACAGGGATGGTTGGAGGTGCGGTTGCCGACCCCGCTGGCTTACCTGTCCAACACGCCGGGCCAGGCGGCGACCTACCGGTTGGCCTGCCCGGTGGAATTCAACTATCGGTCAGGGGAGTGGGCGGCGCAGGTGGCCAGCGGCGCGGTCCGCTATGACCTCTGGCTGGATCCAATCAAAGGGCGCTGGTATGTCGATGCGTCCTGGCGGCTGGCGGCCAGACCGGTGCCGGCCCTAGAGCAGCTGCGCCGGCACAGGACGCTTGGGGTGGACCTGAACGCCGGCCATCTCGACTGCTGGGTGTTGGATCCGTCCGGCAACCCGCTCGGCGCGCCCAACACAATCCCGCTGGAGCTTGATGGGCTGCCGGCCACGACCCGCCAGGGGCGGCTCCGCGCGGCCGTTACTGTGATCATCCAGCTCGCCACGAACAGCGGCTGCCGGTCGGTGATGGTGGAGAACCTGGACTTCACGGACGCCCGCCAGACCGGCCGCGACACCCTGGGGCGCGGGCGACGTGGCAGGCGCTTCCGCCGGACGGTTGTTGGCATGCCAACCCGGCAGTTCCGCGACCTGCTGGCCGGCATGGCGGCCAATGCTGGGCTGTGGGTGGTCGCGGTCGACCCGGGCTGGACGTCGGTGTGGGGCGGGCGCTACTGGCAGCTGCCCCTTTCCAGAGCAACGAGATCGTCGCTCACTGTCACCAGGCATCAGGCGGCGGCGGTGGTGATCGCACGGCGCGGCCTCGGGCTTGGCGCCCGGCGGCGGCCAGGTGTGCCCCAAGCTCACCGGAGGATGGGCGAGGGAGAGCTACCGGCCAGGCCAGGCAGTCGAGCCCAGGACCGCCAGGGACCTGGGCCACCGGGAGGCCAGCAGGCGGCGGCATGGCCGCGCAAGACCCGCCGGGCTGAGCGGATCGAGCTTGGGGACCAGGTGGCACAGGACCGTCCGGTGCCACCCGTCAGCGCTGGTGCTGATAGGCGCTGATGCATTAGGAACGGTCGTACCGAACCGATAGAGGCCCGCAACCTGGGCGCGACGGAGGAGGGCGGATGGAAGGGTTCGCCGGGCTGGTCGGGCGGGGCGTGGCGCGCCACGGCGACCGGCCGCTGCTGACCTGGTACGACGATGAGCGCTCCGAGCGGGTGGAGCTGTCGTGGCGGACCTTCGGCAACTGGGTCGCCAAGGTGGCCAACCTGCTCGCCGGCGAGCTGGGGGTGGCGCCGGGCGACCGGGTCGGCGCGGTGCTGGTCGACCACTGGCAGGCGGCGACGGTGCTGGCCGGCTGCTGGCTGGCGGGCGCGGGCGTGGTGGCGGTCGACCCCGGCGCCGCGCCGGACGCCAAGCGCGCCGCGCTGGCCGGCTGCGAGGCCGCGTTCGTGCGCGAGGAGTGGGTCGCCGAGGTGGACGGCCTGCCCGGGCCGGGGCGCCTGGTCGCGCTCACCGCCGACCTGCTCGGCCGCGGCGACCGCGACCTGGGCGGGGCGCTGCCGTTCGCCCGCGCGGTGGCGGCCATGCCCGACCGGTTCGCCGGCGAGGCGGCCGACCCGGACCCCGCGGTGGACGGCGCCGGCATGGCCGCGCTGCTGGCCGACGCGGCCGCCCTGGCCGGGGAGGCCGGCCTCGGCGACGGCGACCGGCTGCTGTCCGGGCTCGGCCTGCTCGACCGGAGGGGCGCGGTCGCCGGGCTGCTGGCGCCGCTGCTGGCCGGCGCCGGGGTGGTGCTGCAGCGGGCGTTCGACCCGGCGCGGTTCTGGCGGCGCGCCGCCGACGAGCGGGTCACCGTCGCCGTGCTCGACGCCGCCCAGGCGGCCGCGCTGCCGCCCGCGGCGGGCGCGGGGGTGCGGCTGG
>DASQWY010000749.1:0-4707 GCA_035640005.1 Actinomycetes bacterium | reverse complement strand
GCTTGCTGGGAGCGTGTCGGCGGTTGCTTGGTGGCTCACCGCGCTGCACTGCTGCGTCCAGCATCGACCCACACTCGCGGTGGAAGGTCAAGGTCCTGGCGCTGCGCGCCGGCCGGTACCGGTGCTGCTTGGCAAGCTGGTGCGCGGCTTGGCCTGAACGGACGGGTATGACAACCCCCTGGTGACCGCCTCCCGCTGCGCCGTTGGCCGCCCGCAAGGGCAGCCTCCCGCCCCTTGGCTTGCTTGAACAGGGGTGGCGGGCCGCGCTGAGGCCGCGGACGGTCGGGAGCAGCAGGCAATCGTGGACACCGCGATGCACGACCTGCAGCATGCTCGCGTGGTAGGTCTCGACCCTGACCAGCTTGCGGCTCTTCGACGCCTGCGGACTGCCTTTGGCTACCTTCAGTCCGGGAGGTCGTCGACCACCACCAGGAGCCACTGGCGCCCACGCAGGGCGGGCCGCTGGAGGAGGGTCAGCCGCCCGACGCCTGGGTGCCGGTCCGCCGGTAGACCATCCGCATCCGCTCCGTCTGGAAGGTGGCCCCCAGCCGGGACCCTGCGCAGCCGTGTGCGCCTCCAGCCACCAGGGCATCACCACCGGGTAGCCGCAGCCGGGCAGCGGGCAGCCCCACTGCAACCACGGCTCCCCCGGCCAGTCGAAGGCCAGCAGCCCGGTAGGCTCCCCCATGCCTGCAGCGGTCGGCACCTGCTGGCCGGCGCGGACCTGGCCGCCTGGCAGTCGACGCACCTCCAGGTCAGAATCAGCCCCTGGAGCTCCGATAGCGGCCGAGGCGGTCCCGCAGAAGGAGCAGTGCGGCCCCACTGCGCCTCTCCACCCACACCGTGCACACACCGATCGCCTGCCGACGTTGAGCCCAGCCGAGACGGCCGGCTGGTCGGGGTCCGGCGCGGTCGGTCGAGGACCAGCAGCCAGACGAGGCGGATGAGCGGTAGGAAGGCTCGCGCTGGTGGGCTACGCTGCTTGTGGCGTGCACGTCATAGGCGGCGCCGAGGAGGTCTCAGCGATGGCCACCACGAAGGATCGTCTGGGGGAGCTGACCAGGCCCAAGGGGCAGCTGCACGACCGCGAGGCGGCGACGTTTGCGGATGTCTGGGCAGCAACCAACGCGCCGCCGCCGCCGACGGCCGCGGGCAACGGGCCGGTCGCCGTGGTTGCCCGCAAGCCGTTTGGGGCGCGCCTGCTTGAGCCGATCACGGGAGCCTGGGCGGCCATCGGGGTGGTTGCCTGGGTCGGGCTGCTGGGCATCGGGATCGCGGTCGAGCCGCCGCCGGACAACCCAAACGCGGTCGACCCGTGGGTTGTCAGCGCGCTCGGTAGCCTCCTGCTGGTCGCCTTGTTCAGCACCTTGGTCGGGTTGTGGCTGCGGCGGCGCTGGGGTCTGGCCGCCTCGCTGGTGGCATCCGGTCTGTTGGTGGTCTCCACCGTCATGTGTCCGGTGTCTGGCCACCACACCCACCTCGGCGCCTGGTGGGTTGTGCAGCTCGGCTGCGGGTTGGGGCTGGTGACGACCAGCGTCCTGGGTCTGCGGCGGGCCTGAACCGCGGCAAGCGCGGTGATCGACGCCGTAGGGGAGTTGCGGGCGCTTGCAGGGTGGCGAGGCTCTCTGGTGAGAACGATGGTGGTCGCCACTGCGACCGACGGTGCCAGCAGCCGGAGGCTGAGCGCCGACGCGCGCGACCTGCCGGCCAACCGCCGCCGATGCGGGTCAGACCGTCGCGGCGGGACAGCCCCGGCGGGGTTGCCCTGCTCTGGCGGTGAGCGAGCCGGCGATGGATTTCCCTTGCCGGTGGTCACCGACAAGCTCGGAGGCGGCGGCCCCCGGAGGGCTTGCGGTGAAGGCCGTCACCGGCAAGCGGGGTCTCGCCCACCGGGCGCTGCCAGGTCCCCGTCCGTCGGCCGGTACGGCGTCACCGTGGCGGCGTCTGAGCGGGTCGCGCTGCGGCAGGCGCCGCACCGTGCGCCGTCCCGACCCAGGCAGCAGTGCTGCCCCGGGTGGCGGCCTCTGCTCGTCGGCGAGCCTGGTCCTGGGTCTGGCGGGCGTTGGTCGGCGCGGGACTGGCTGGCGGCTGGCACCGACGGCCATGCAGCGACGGAGTCGGATGACCACCCGGCTGCGGTTTGAACTCGGCTGAGAGGGCTATCAGAGACGGTCGGGAGGATCGCTGGCGAACGGCCGAACCGGCGCCGCCGGAGAGCGGTAGTGCGGACGGTCCTGCGTCACAGCCGTTAAAGGAGGCGCGGCAGATGACCGGCAGGATGCACATGGCCGACCCACAAGGCGACACCATCCGCACCTGGGACACCGCCGACCCTGCGACCGTGCGGGAGATCGAGGAGGTCTTCCGGCAGGCGCAGGCGGCCGGCCGCCTTGTCTACCACCACACCGGGGCCGGCACGGGCCAGCAGGTGACCCTCGATACCTGGAAGCCGGAGGAGCACACGGAGTTGTTCGTCGCCCCGCGCCTGGCTGGCGGCTAAGGGCAGGTCATGACCGCGGCGGAGTGGGGGGCGGCCGCGCTGGCCGCGCTGGTGGTGCTGGTGGTGCTGGTGGTGCTGGTGCGCTGCCTGGTGGGGCTGGTGGGCCGCGGCGTGGCCGCGCTGGCACGCCGACGCCGGGCCGAGTTGCGGGCCGAGGCGTTGCTGCTGGGCTGGTTGTCGCCCTCCCAGCGTGCGCAGTACCTGGAGCGTGGCTGGTTCGAGGTCAAGACCGCCACCGGCCGCTACCGGATCCGGCCCAGGGGGGTCGTGCGGCTGGAGCCCCCCGGGTCGGCCTACTGCATCGAGGCGACCTCCCCGGTGCCGGTCGCCGACGAGATGCTGGCCAACAAGCTGCTGTTGGAGACCGACGAGCGCCGGTTTCTGGCCACCGCCCACCGCTACCATCACCGCTGAGCGGCCCATCCGCGGCGCCGGCGACCTCCCGGCACGAGACCGAGAGGTGATGGCATGCGTGGCTGCTACCCATCGGTCGGCCTTCACCTTCCAGCCGCAGCCACGGCAGGCATGTATTGGAGGTATTGGAGGTATTGGAGGTATTGGAGGTCGTCCGGGCGCATCCCGAGAACGGACCGCGTCGCCAGGTCGCGCGGCGCGGGGCGAGGACCTGGATGGTGCGCACGTTGCGGGCGAAGTAGTCGGCGTGCGGTAGGCGGCGGTGAGCTTGCGCTGCTTGGGACACGTACAGGGCACGACCGGTTAGGAGGAACGCGGCTCCGACCTGGCGGGAACGGCTCCCAGCTCGCGTGTTGGGGTGAGGTTCTTCCTCGGTGACTACTTGCCTCGTTGGCAAGGGCCGGAGGCCCGCGGCAGCCTGGGTGAGGGGCTCGAACTCACCCCGCCCCGTTCCAGCTCCCGAGGTCATCGGCGTGGATGCCTTCTGACCTGGGATTCTGGCATACCGGGCGTGACCGCTCGTGCCCGCCAGGATCCGCTGGTGCCGATGCGGTACGGACCGAGCGCGGACCAAAGAAGCACAGAGCTGCGCCGCCGGCTGAAGGACTACCTCTCGCGCATCCGAAACTCGGATCCGCGAGATGGGTGAGCTATGTGCTGCAGACTCTTCGAAATCGAGCCCAACCCGTCTAACGCGGCCAATAGAGCGTATCCGACGCCAATCGTCGCAGCCGCTTGGGCGCGCAACTCCTCCCCGGCTTGAAGGAGTTCTCGGGCCGAGTCGAGACTCTGGCGAGCTGTGTCACGGGCGCTATCCGGCAACGGGCCCATCCTCCTCACTTCGGATACAGGCCCTATGCTCCCACCTGGGTAGACAAATGGCAGAGCGAGCGCCAAGGCTTCGGCCCTCTCCGGTGTGGAGGGTAGCCCGGTGCCCCGGTAACCGTCGTCGCGCTGCCGGCCGAGGACGGCTGCCGCAGGCGGCCACCCGCAAGGCCGGCCTTGAGGGATTGGTGAAGAAAGTTCCCACAAGCGAGCCTCGACCCGGCACGATTGAGCGCGCCGGCCTTGCTTGTCAGGGTGCAGACGGTCGCCGACCGCGTGCCAGAGATTTGCCAGAAACGATCCCACGGGCCGCCACGCGCAGCCTCGCCTCACCTCGCCCCGCTGCGGTGACTGAGCAGCGCGAACCTGGTGGGAGGTCGGGCGACGCACGGGTGGTTGAACGGGTGGCGCGGCAATGGCATGCAAGAGGTCAGGGACTCAGGTGGCGGTAGATCGAGGCGCGGCTGACCCCCAGGGTCTTGGCGATCGCCGCCACCGTGTACTGCCCACTCGCGTACATGTCCTCGGCGACCTGCAGCTTGTGGCCGGTCAGCACCGACGGTCGGCCGCCGCGGCGGCCGCGGGCACGGGCAGCGGCCAGCCCGGCCGCGGTTCGCTCCCGGACCAGGTCACGTTCGAACTCGGCCAGGGCGGCGAACACGTGGAAGACCAGCTTGCCGCCCGGCGTGGTCGTATCAATCGCCTCCTGCAGGCTCCGGAACCCGACCCCGCGGTCGGCCAGGCCGGTCACGGTGTCGACCAGGTGGCGCAGGGATCGGCCCAGCCGGTCCAGCTTCCAGACGACCAGGGTGTCGCCGGGGCGCAGCTGGTCCAGGACCTGCTCAAGGGCGGGCCGGTCGGTGCGGGCGCCGCTGGCGGTCTCGGTGAACACCCGGTAGCAGCCGGCGTGCTCGAGCGCGTCGACCTGGAGGTGGGGTTGCTGGTCGGTGGTGGAGGCGCGCGCGTAG
>DASQWY010000748.1:0-2251 GCA_035640005.1 Actinomycetes bacterium | reverse complement strand
CTCGGCCGGGCGCGACCCTTCGGCTTCGAGCGAGGCCTGCAGGACCTGGGCGACGTCGAGGACGCGGACGCCTTCGGCGGTCCCCTCGGCCTGGCGCTGCTTGACCGCGTCGTCGAGCATCACCAGGCAGTAGGGGCAGGCCGTGCCGACCACGTCGGCGCCGGTGGCCAGCGCCTCGTCGGTCCGCTCGACGTTGACCCGCTTGCCGATCCGCTCCTCCATCCACATCCGCGAGCCGCCCGCGCCGCAGCAGAAGCCGCGCTCGCGGCAGCGGTGCATCTCGACCGCGCGGACGCCCGGGACGGCCCCGAGCACGCTGCGCGGCGCGTCGTAGACCTCGTTGTGCCGGCCGAGGTAGCAGGGATCGTGGTAGGTGACGGTCGCCTCCACCGGCCCGCTGGGGTGCAGCCTGCCCTCGGCGACCAGGCGGTCCAGCAGCTGGGCGTGGTGGACCACCTCGTAGCGGCCGCCGAGGTCGGGGTACTCGCGGGCGAGCGTGTTGAAGCAGTGGGGGCAGGAGGCGACGATCTTGCGGGCGCCGACCTGGTTGAGGGTCTCGATGTTCTGCTGGGCGAGGACCTGGTAGAGGTACTCGTTGCCGAGCCGGCGGGCGGGGTCGCCGGTGCACGACTCGCGCGGCCCCAGCACCGCGAAGCGCACGCCGGCCCGGTGCAGCAGGCCGGCGACCGCCCTGGCGGCCTTGCGGGCGCGGTCCTCCAGGGCGGAGGCGCAGCCGACCCAGTACAGGTACTCGACGTCGTCGGGGATGCGGTCGCCCACCACCGGGACCTCGAAGTCCAGCCCCTCGGTCCAGGCCAGGCGCTGCCCGGAGCCGAGCCCCCAGGGGTCGCCGGAGTTCTCCACGTTGCGCAGCATCGTGCCCGCCTCGGTCGGGAAGCGGGACTCCATCAGCACCTCGTAGCGGCGCATGTCCACGATCGTGTCGACGTGCTCGATGTCGACCGGGCACTGCTCCACGCACGCCCCGCAGGTGGTGCACGACCACAGCACGTCGGTCCCGACCACGTCGGCGACCAGGTCCTTGTCGAGCACGGCGGGGTCGTGGCCCTCCGGCGAGGAGCGGTCGACCTCGCCGAGCAGGAACGGCGCCTTCTCGAACAGGTGGTCGCGCAGGTCGGTGATGACCATCTTGGGCGACAGCGGCTTGCCGGTGTTCCACGCCGGGCACTGGTCCTGGCAGCGGCCGCACTCGGTGCAGGTGGCCAGGTCCAGCAGCTGCGTGAAGGTGAACTGCTCGACCTTGCCGACCCCGAAGACGTCCTCCTCGGTCATCTGCTCGGGGTCGATCAGCGGGGTCGACAGCGGGCCCAGCGCCTTGGGCCGGCGCGAGAAGGCCACGTTCAGCGGCGCGGTGAAGATGTGCAGGTGCTTGGAGTAGACCACCAGCACCAGGAAGCCCATCACCACGGCGATGTGGGCCAGCAGGAAGCCCCCGTCGACCCAGCGCAGGGCCGAGGGCGACAGCCCGTCCAGCAGCCGGCCGACCGCGTGGGAGGCGAACGCCCAGCCGCCGTAGGGGAAGGTGCCCCTGGCCGCCCTGGCCCCGCGGTAGCCGAGCAGGGTCACGATCACGAGCGCGATCATCCCCAGGATCAGCCAGGCCTGGCCCAGGTGGGAGCCGTAGAAGCGGGAGCCGCGCTGGCGGCGCGCCGGCGACTGGCGCACCCGGATGACGCCGAACACGACCAGGCTGACCAGCACCGCCACCGCGGTGAAGTCCTGCAGGAAGCCGAGCACCGCCGAGTGGCCGACGAGCGGTATGGCGAAGCGGTCGCCGAACAGCTCCCCGTAGCCCTCCAGGATGGTGGTCAGCAGCACCACGAAGCCCCAGAAGGTGAAGAAGTGCGCCAGCCCAGGCACCGGCCGCTTGAGCAGCTTGCGCTGCCCGAAGACCTCGACGAGCTCGGCCCGCAGCCGCGACCAGGCGCCCTTGAAGCGATCGGGGGCTGGCCTGCCGGTGCCGATCAGCCGCACGATCCGCTCGGCCCGGCGGCCCGAGAGCGCGACGGCGAAGAAGGTGATCACGGCGCCGATCGCGAGCTTCACGAAGCTCCCTCCTGAACGAACGGTGCGGCGACGAGTCTACCGCTCGGTAATGTCCGGGCGCGTCCGGGCCGCTACGCTCTCGCCATGGCCCGCGGGAGCTCGTACGCGCCGCGCCCGCGGCCGCTGCTGTTGGCGGCCGGGGCGCTGGCCGTCGCGCTGCTCGCCGCCGGCGTGGCGGTCGGCG
>DASQWY010000747.1:0-9106 GCA_035640005.1 Actinomycetes bacterium | reverse complement strand
GATCACCAGCAGCGCGATCGGGAAGATCGCGCCGGTCGGCCGCAGCAGGCCGAGCCACAGCCGCAGGTGGTCCATGGTCGCCGCCCGGCGCAGGCGGGCGCCGCCGAGCTGGAAGATCCCGAACGCCGCGAACAGCGTCACGACCCCCAGCAGGTGCACGAACAGGACGACGTCGTAGGCGCGCACCTCAGCCCGCCGCCGGGACGTTGTGGTTGTGGTGGAACAGGTTGCCGGGGTCGTAGCGGGCCTTGACCTCGACCAGCCGGTCCCAGGTGGGTCCCGGGTAGGCCTGGTGGATGCGCGCCGGGCCGTCCTCGCCGAGGAAGCCGGCGTAGGCGCCGTCGTCGTCCTGGTGCAGCGCCGCCGCGAACTCGTCGACCCAGGCCTGGCGGCCGGGCTTGTCGGCGGGGTCGTCGTAGAAGGCGCCGAGGTTGACCATGATCCGGGAGCTGCGGTGGGCGAAGGCGGTGGCGTCGGCGGGCACGCGGGCCATCGCCCCGCCCAGGGCCCGAAGCTGCGCCGCCCGCATTCCGGCGTCCGAGGCCAGCCGGTCCACGATCAGGTCGGCCACGTCGCCGTCGACCCGGTCGACGAACATGGTGTGGCCCACCGCGGTCGGGTGGAAGCCCTCCTCCTCCGGCATGTACATGCCCGGGTAGGGCATCGGCCGCACCATGTCGGCGAGCGGTGTGGCCAGCGCCCGGAACGGCGCGATCGCGCGCTGCCCCGCCTCGACCGCCCCCGCGTAGCAGAGCATGCCAAACACGACCAGCCGCCCGTGCTGCTCGGCGGGGATGAACGGCAGCGGCGGCGCGGGCATGACGTTGGCGATGGTCGACAGCTCCTCGGGAGCGGCCTGCGCCGCGGCGACGAAGCCGGCGATCACCTCGGGAGTGGCCGGCAGCAGCAGCATGCCGCCGACGACCTGGTCCAGCGGGTGCAGCCGGAACCGGAACCGGGTGGCGACGCCGAGGTTGCCGCCGCCGCCGCGCAGCGCCCAGAACAGGTCCGGGTGGTCCTCGGCGTCGGCGCGCAGCCGCCGCCCGTCGGCGGTCACCACCTCGGCGGCCAGCAGGTCGTCGATGGTCAGCCCGTGCTTGCGGACCAGGTAGCCGACGCCGCCGGCCAGGGTGATCCCGCCGATCCCGACCGAGCCGGTGTCGCCGAACCCGGTCGCCAGGCCGTGCGCCGCGGCGGCGGTGGTGTACTCGCCGGCGGTCAGGCCCGGCTCCGCCCAGGCGGTGCGCGCCCCGGTGTCGAGGTCGAGCGCGCGCATCGCCGACAGGTCCAGGACGATCCCACCGTCCAGGACGCTGTGCCCGGCCAGGCTGTGGCCGCCGCTGCGGACCGCCAGCTCCTGCCCGCTGTCGCCCGCCAGCGTGACGACCCGGGCAACGTCGTCCGCGCCGGCCGCCTGGACGATCAGCGACGGGCGGCGGTCGAAGCCGCCGTAGAAGATCGTGCGGGCCTGGTCGTAGCCGGCATCGTCCGGGGTGATCACCCGCCCGTTCAGCTGCTCCCGCAGCCGCGGGATCGAGATGGTGCTCTGGGGCATGACGAACTCCTCGTGGTTCGGGGGTGGCTTGCGTGGGGGACGCCGGGGACAGGATCGCACCCGCCCCCGACAACGACTCAGGCTAGCGGCGACGCCGTCAGCGGACCAGGCGGAAGAACGAGCGGACCTCGTTCACGAACAGCTCCGGCTGCTCGAAGGCGGCGAAATGGCCGCCCTTGTCCAGCTCGTTCCACCAGCGGATGTCCGGGAAGCGCCGCTCGGCCCAGCGGCGGGAGGGGCGCTGCAGCTCCTTGGGGAAGATCGAGCAGCCGGTGGGGACCGCGACCTTGTCGCCGTCGCGCACCGGCCCGGAGATCCACCGGTCCACCTCCCGGATGCTCTCCCAGTACAGGCGCGCCGAGGACGCGCCGGTGCGCGGCAGCCAGTACAGCATGACGTCGTCCAGCAGCTCGTCGCGGCTGAGCACATCCTCCAGCCGGCCGTCGTGGTCGCTCCACGCCCAGAACTTCTCCACGATCCAGGCGCACAGGCCGGCCGGCGAGTCGACCAGCGCGTACCCGACCGTCTGCGGCCGGGTGGCGTGCTCCCGCGAGTACCCGGCCTCCCATTCGGCGGCGTGCTCCAGCGACGCCAGCGCCGCCCGCTCGGCCTCGGTGAGCTCGCCGAGGGTCGCCGGGTCCGGCGGCGCCAGCGGCGGGGTCAGGTGGATGCCGGCCACGTGCCCGGGGTCCTGCTGGCCGATGCTGGCCGAGACGCTGGTTCCCCAGTCGCCGCCCTGGGCGCCGTAGCGCCGGTAGCCCAGCCGCCCCATCAGCACGGCCCAGGCGGCGGCGACCCGCTGCACGTTCCAGCCCGGCCGCGCCGGCTTGTCGCTGAAGCCGTAGCCGGGCAGGGACGGGCACACCACGTGGAAGGCGTCGGCCGCGTCGCCGCCGTGGGCGACCGGGTCAGCCAGCGGCCCGAGCACCTTCAGGAACTCCACCACCGAGCCGGGCCAACCGTGGGTGAGCACCAGCGGGAGGGCGTCGGGGTGCGGCGAGCGAACGTGCAGGAAGTGGATGCCGAGCCCGTCGATCTCGGTGCGGAACTGCGGCATGGCGTTCAGCCGCGCCTCGGTCGCCCGCCAGTCGTAGCCGTCGGCCCAGTATTCGCACAGCTCCCGCAGCCAGGCGAGCGGCACGCCCTGGGACCAGTCGCCGACCGTCTCGGCCTCCGGCCAGCGGGTGCGCCCGAGGCGCTCGCGAAGGTCGCGCAGCTCGCCCTCGGGGACGTCGATGCGGAACGGCGTCACCTCGTCGGACATCACCGTGCCTTCCTCGTGTGGCAACGTGGGGGCGAAGCTACCCGCCAGGAGGGACGCTCATGGGCACCGAGGAGCAGGACACCGGCCACGGGTCGGGATGGACCGTGGAGGAGGACCCGGACGGCGGCTTCCGCTGGGCGGCGCACGGTCCCCGCGGGACGCTGCGGGGGCACGCCCCGACCCGGGCGGAGGCCGAGCGCGCCGCCCAGGCGGCGGAGCGGGAGCTCACCGCCGATCGCGGCGCGCCGCGCACGCCCCAGCAGACCTAGCCCGAGCCCGGCGCGGCGGCGCGCAGGACCTCGACCGCGCAGCGGATCCCGGGCGCGCGGGCCATCCGGGCATCGGCCGTCACCAGCGTGCACCCCAATGACTCGGCCAGGGCGACATAGGCCGCGTCGTACGGCGTGAGGTTGCCGCGGAGCTCCCACACCCGCGGGGCGAACGGCACGTGCGGGTAACGGGTCACGGGCAGGCTCACCAGGTCCTGGAGGGCCAGGCCGGCGCGCCTGGCGTCGAGCATCCCGGCCCCTGCCTGCCGGCGCAGCGCCGACATGACCTCGAGGTCCACCAGGTGAGGAGCGTGCAGCTCCGGGTCGCGGGCGAGCCGGACGCGCGCCGCGTCGCCGTCCTCACCGTCGTCGGCGAGCGCGACGGCGAGCACCGACGCGTCGACGACGATCAGCGCTGGTCCCGTTCCGCGCGGAGGTGCGCCGCCGCCGCGTCGAAGCCGAGCCGCCCGCCGGCGCGGCCGCCGGCGCGGTCCAGCACCTCGTGGACCGTCGGTCGCGCGGCCAGCTCGTTGAGCGTCGCCAGCAGGTACTCCTGCAGTGACATGCCGGCCTCGGCGGCGCGGCGGCGCAGGATCGCGTGGGTCTCGTCCGGGAGGTTGCGAACCTGGAGCGTCCTCATACCTGCAAATTACATGCTATGCATGCGATATGCAAGCACGGAGCGCGGGCGATCAGGTCGCTTGCCCCTCGACCCGGTGCTCCGGCGGGTCGCCGGCGCGCAGGGGCGCCCGCGCGAAGCGGCCCTCGTGGGCCAGGACGGGGCGCCGGTCGCCGGCGAGCTCGGGGTGGCGGGCCTCCAGGTCGCGGCGGGCGTCGGCCACGCGGCGCAGGTGGGTGACGTAGTCGCGGTCGCCCCGGTAGGTGCCCTTCCACGTCTGGGGCATGCGCTCCGGGGGCGGCGGCACCCTGGCGGCGCCGGCGACCCCGAAGCCGCTCGGCAGCTTGCGGGTCGCGGCCCCGCAGGTCGGGCAGGCCGGCAGCGGGTCGGTGGACGCCTGCAGCGTCTCGTGGCGGTGCCCGGCCCCGCAGGCCAGCTCGTAGATCGGCACGGTGGCCTCCTACCAGTTCGACAGGGAGCGGGACAGGATCGCGGCGGCGTCGTCCTCGGTGACCGGGCGCGGGGAGGTGTCGAGCAGCCGCTGCTGCTTCATGGCGCCCTCGACCAGGTCGGGGACGTCGCCCTCGTCGTAGCCGACCCCGCCGATCCCGTTCGGGATGCCGATGTCGCGCATCAGCCGGACGAGGGCGGCCGGCAGGTACTCGGCGTCGTCGTTCGGCCGTTCCAGGTCGGGCGCGAGCTGCTGGGCCGCGCGCACGTGCCGCTCGGGGCGCGCCTGGAAGGTGAACCGGAAGGCCTCGGGCGCGGTGACCGACACCGACATGCCGTGCGGCACGATCGGCTCCTCCCGCGGGTAGCCGTCCGGCCGGAAGTCCTTGACCCGCCCGGCGATCGGGTAGGCGTTCGCGTGCGGGATGTGCACCCCGGCGTTGCCGAAGCCGAGGCCGGCCATGGTCGCCGCCAGCGCCATCCGGCCCCTGGCCTCCAGGTCGTCGCCGTCGCGGACGGCCGTGCGGAACGAGCCGGCCAGCAGCCGCAGCGAGTTCTCCGACCACATGTCGGAGATCGGGTTGGCGCCGCAGTACGGCACCCGCTGCTCGGGCTGCTTGCGCTGGTAGGCCGTGTACGGCTTGGCGGTGTAGCTCTCCAGCGCGTGGCAGACGATGTCCATGCCGGTGGAGGCGGTGACCCCGGGCGGCTGGGTCACGGTCAGGGCCGGGTCGACCACCGCCAGGGTCGGGCGCAGGCGCGGGTGGCTGATGCCGGTCTTGACCTGCAGGGAGAGCACGTCGAGCACGCAGATGGTGGTGCTCTCGGCGCCCGTCCCGGTGGTGGTGGGCACGGCCACCAGCGGGTTGAGCGGCTTGCTGGGGGCCCTCGCCTCGCCGACGGGCTGGTTGACGTAGTCCATCAGCTTGCCAGGGTTGGTGGTCAGCAGGTTGACCGCCTTGGCCGTGTCGATGCTGGACCCGCCGCCGACGGCGACGAAGGCGTCCCAGGGGCCGTGCTCGGTCGCGTGGTCGATCGCCCGCTGCAGGCTGTCGTCGGTCGGCTCGACGTGGACGCCGTCGTAGACGTGGGCCTCGATGTCGAACCGCTTCATCTGGTCGGCCACCCGCGCCGGCAGGCCGGTGGCGGCGATGCCGGGGTCGGTGACGACCAGCACGCGGCGCGCGCCGTACTGGGAGAGGTCGTAGCCGATCTCGTCGGAGGCGCCCGCGCCGAACTTCAGCTGGGGCGCGCCGTAGGTGAAGACGGTCTCCGAACCGCCTGGGAACGTCGAGGTCACTGCCGCCTCCCGCGTGCTGTTCGGGTGCTCAGGTGTAGTAGCCGTCGGGCGACCGCCGCAGTGACCACAGCTGCTCGGCGTCGTGGCCGAAGATCACGGTGGCGTCGGTCTGCTCGGCGATGCCGCGGATCTTCTCGACCGACGCGTACCAGTCGCTCAGGTCGTTGACGATCGCGGCCGGGATCGCCGGCGGGCCGTAGGAGTCGCCCATGTAGATCACGTCGGAGGTGAAGATCATCGTGCCTTCGCCGGCCAGGTCGACCCTGAGCGCCATGGTCCCAGGGGTATGGCCGGGCGCCTCGATCAGGGTGACGCCGGGCAGGAACTCGGTGTCGCCGGACACGGTCTCGAACCGCAGGCCCTCGTAGTCGGTCTTGAGGTGGGCGCCGGAGAAGACGCCCTCGAAGCCGAGCGCGAACTCCTTCTCCTTGTCGTTGACGACCAGGCGCGGCCCGTTGCCGTCGAACATCCTGGCGTTGCCGGCATGGTCGAAGTGCAGGTGCGAGAAGACCACGAAGTCGAGGTTCTCGGGGCCGAGGCCGAGTTGGGCCAGGCGCCGGTCGAAGTACTGCTCCTCGGTGACGCGGTCGTAGGGGAAGAACTCGTGCAGTCCGGTGGGAACCCAGCGCTCCTCCCAGTCGCGCGGGCAGGAGGTGTCCCACAGCATCGTGCCCTCGGGGGTCTCCACCACGACGGCGTGGGTGGTGCACGGGTACCACTCCACCGGTTTGTCGCGCTCGGCCCGTGGCCGGATGCTGCGGCCGGGCTTGAGCAGCAACCAGGTCAGGTCGCAGCTCATGGATCCGCAGTCGAGGACGTGGACCTTGTTCGCCGTTCCTGGCATGGCTACCGCCCTTCCTGGTGAGCCGCCGCCGCTGCTGTCCTACCCGGTCGAGGCGGTCCTCAGTCGGGATCCGGGCAGCTTCCCGCCATTCCCGAAACCCGGGCGGCGGCCGTGTTACCGTCCGCGCATGAGACGGGTGCCGTTCACCGGTCGGGAGAAGGAGAGCCTGTACGTCAGCCTCGACCGGCACCGCGACGTGGTGCTGTGGAAGCTGGAAGGCCTCGACGACCAGCAGCTGCGGCGGCCGATGGTGCCGTCGGGGACGAGCCTGCTGGGCCTGGTCAAGCACCTGGCCACCGTCGAGTACGGGTGGTTCTGCGAGACGTTCGGCCAGCCCTCCGAGGCGGCGCCGTTCGATCCGGCCGATCCCGACGCCGACATGCGCGCGGCGCCGCACGAGACCACGGCGGACATCGTGGCGTTCTACGGCCGCGCCCGGGCCGCGGCCGACACCGTCATCCGCGAGCTCGACCTCGACGACGTCGGCCGCTCGGGGTCCGGTGCGATGGTGTCGATGCGCTGGGTGCTGATCCACATGATCGAGGAGACCGCCCGGCACGCCGGGCACATGGACATCGTGCGGGAGCTGCTCGACGGCGCCACCGGCTACCATCCGGAGGCGCCCGGCTGACGCTGGGCTCACGCGGTGGCCGGATTCGCGGTCGGCCGTGGGGTGATGGCCATCCGGTCGGCGCCCATGGATACTCCTCCCGACAGCAGCCACCGGCCGACAAGGAGCAACCGCGTGCCCGAGTTCCCGCCCATCACCCACGTCGCCCTCACCGTCCGCGACCTGTCCGTCAGCGTCCCCTGGTACGAGGCGCTGTTCGACGCCAAGCCGGCGCTGGACGAGGACACCGACCCCGACTTCCACCACACCGTGTACCTGGTCGGCGATGGCATGCTGATCGGCCTGCACCAGCACAAGACGCCCGCGCCGGACGAGGACTTCAGCGAGTTCCGGGTCGGCCTCGACCATGTCTCCTTCGGCTGCGCCAACCGGGCGGAGCTCCAGAGGTGGGCGGACCGGCTCGACCAGCTCGGCGTCCGGCACGGCGGCATCAAGGACGCGAGCTACGGGTCGGGCGTGAGCTTCCGCGACCCGGACGGCATCGCGCTCGAGTTCTTCTGCCCGCCGAGCTGATCCGGCTCAGCTGCGCTTCGGGTCCGCCGCGCCGGGGAGGTTGACCTCCACGCGGGCGCCACCGAGCGGGCTGGCGGTGATGTCGATCGTGCCGCCGTGGGCGGCCACCAGCTCGGCCACGATCGCCAGGCCAAGCCCGCTGCCGCCGGCGTCGCGGGCGCGGGCGTCGTCGAGGCGGACGAACCGCTCAAGGACGCGTTCCCGGTCGGCCTGCGGGATGCCGGGCCCGTCGTCGTCGACCGCCAGGACCGCTGCGCCGTCCCGCTCGGCGAGCGCGAAGCTGATGCTTGCGTTGGCGTGACGGGCGGCGTTATCGCCAAGGTTGCGCAGGATGCGGCGCAGGCTGGCGGGATCGCCCTCGACCTGGGTTGCGGCGACCGCCCCGACCTCCACGCGCAGGTCGCTGGCGTGCCGGAGCCGCCGCGCCTCCTCGAACACCAGGTCGTCCAGGTCGACCTGCCGCCGGCGCGGCACCAGCCCGTGCTCGTCGGCACGGGCCAGCAGCAACAGGTCCTCCACCAGCCGCTGGATGCGGAGGTCCTCGGCCAGGATCGTCCCGGCCAGCTCGGTGGTGGTGGTGGTGGTGGTGGTGCGGTCCGGGTGCGCGATCGCGACCTCGGCGTGCTGGCGGATGGAGGCGACCGGGGAGCGCAGCTCGTGGGAGGCGTCGGCGACGAAGCGCCGCTGGCGCTCGTGGGCGCGCTGCAGCCGGTCGAGCATGCGGTTCATGGTCCGCGCCAGGCGGGCGACCTCGTCGCCGCCCGGCGGGTCCGGGACTCGCCGGTGCAGCTGGGCGGCGGAGACCTCGTCGACCTCGCGCCGGATCGCCTCCACCGGCGCCAGCGCCCGTCCCACCACCCTCCAGGTGGTGGCGGCGACCAGCAGCAGCAGCGCCGGGATCCCGGCCGCGAGCAGCGCGGTGACGATCTGGGTCGCCTCGCCGATCATGTCCAGGGCGCGGGCGACCACCACGGTGCGCTGGCCCTGCGGGGTGGCGGCCGCGACCGCGACCGCCAGGAAGTCGTCGTTGTCGATCGGCACGCCGACGGTGGCCGACGCTCCCGGCCGAAGGCGCGCCACCGACGCCATCCCCCGCACGTTGGGGCTGGAGGCGACCACCTGCCCGCGCTCGTCGAGGACCTGGATGAGCAGGTCCTCGGGGTCGCCGCCGTCGACCGCCAGCGCGGCCGGTCGGGTTCCGGAGCGGAGGTCGGCGGCCAGCTCGACGGCGCGCAACCGGGTGGTGGCGTGCACTTCCTGGGTGAGCTCGACGCGCAGCACCGCTATCAGCGCGACGGCGCCGGCGACTAGGGCGACCCCGACGACCGCCAGCGCGGCCACGGTCGTGCGCACCCGGACCGTCCCCAACCGTGCCCGTAGCCCAGCGGGCCAGGGCCGCCGTCGCTCAGCCACCATGGCCCGCCAGCCGATAGCCCGCTCCCCGGACCGTCTGGATCGTCTGGCGCCCGAACGGCCGGTCGAGCTTGCCGCGCAGGCGCCGCACGTACACCTCCACGATGTTCGGGTCGCCCTCGAAGTCGTCGTCCCACACGTGCTGGAGGATCTCGCGCTTAGAGACCACCTCCCCGCGGCAGCGCAGCAGGAACTCCAGCAAGGCCAGCTCCCGGGGGGTGAGTTCCAGCTCGACCTGCCCGCGCCAC
>DASQWY010000746.1:0-9024 GCA_035640005.1 Actinomycetes bacterium | reverse complement strand
GGACCCGCCAGCCTTCACCCTCGAACCTTCCGGTGGAGGCCGCCTCGCTCAGCTCACGGGCCGCCAGGCCGGTCGCGTTGTCCTCGGGCGAGTAGAACACGGATACGTGCCTCCCGACGACCTCGTCCGCCGCGTACCCTTTGATGGCTCTTGCGCCTTCGTTCCAAGTGAGGACGTAGCCGTCACGATCGAGCATCACGATCTCGATATCGGTGATCGAATCGACCATCAGGCGGAAGTCCGCTTCCGTCAGCTGGCGGGAGAGCACCTCATCCGGCATGACGACCCCCAACACGTCGGCCAGCGTGCATGCCGATGATCGTCGGTTCTTGCGGCCGACTTGAGCCGTGGCCGCTCAAGCAGGCGAACGCGATGGTCGATACAGGTCGCGACGGGGCGGTATTGGCAGCTGGGGCACGGTGGGCCGCTGCTCGGCCCGGGTCGTGGCGCTTCCGACGGGGGGCGGGGTGAGGGCTGCACCGGAGGCGGTCGCGGCCTCCACGGCCCTTCAGACCAACCAAGATGCTCGCATCCTGGTCGTGGACGACGAGCCCCGTGAACCTCAAGCTCCTCGAGTTCCCCCCAGACCTGGAGATCGATGGTCAGCCCGACCCGTCCCTGACGGCCTGATCCAGCGGCGGTCTGGTGCTGGCGCAGCTTCCGCGGGGATGCGCTAGCTTGAGTCGGTATGGAGGCCCAGGCCAGTCCCGCCGCCAGCAGGCCGCTGCTGCTCACCGTCGACGACGACCCCTCGGTGTCCCGCGCCGTCGCGCGTGACCTGCGGCGCCGCTACGGCCGGGACCACCAGGTCGTGCGCGCCGCCTCCGGCGCCGAGGCGCTGGACGCGCTGCGGGAGATCAAGCTCCGCGGCGGCCGGGTCGCGGTCATGCTCGCCGACTACCGGATGCCGGAGATGAGCGGCATCGAGTTCCTCGAGGCCGCCATGGACCTGTTCCCCAGGGCCCGGCGGGCGGTGCTGACCGCCTACGCCGACACCGACGCGGCGATCGCCGCCATCAACCTGGTCGACGTCGACTACTACCTGCTCAAGCCGTGGGAGCCTCCGGAGGAGAAGCTCTACCCGATCGTCGACGCGATGCTGGAGGCCTACACCGGCCAGCCCGACGTCGAGATGGCCGAGGCCAAGGTCATCGGGCACCGCTGGTCGGCGCCGTCGTTCGCGGCGCGCGACTTCATGGCCCGCAACGCGGTGCCATACCGCTGGATCGCCGCCGACGAGCCCGAGGGACGCCGGCTGCTGCAGGCGGCGGGCCTCGGCGCCGAGACGCTGCCGGTGGTGATCACCACCGACGGCGACACCCTGGTCGCGCCCTCCACCACCGAGCTGGCCACCGCGGTGGGCCTGTCCACCACGCCGGCGACCGGCTTCTACGACCTGGTGGTCGTCGGAGGCGGCCCGGCCGGCCTCGGTGCGGCCGTCTACGGCGCCTCCGAGGGCCTGCGGACCCTGCTGGTGGAGCGCCAGGCGACCGGGGGGCAGGCCGGGCAGTCCTCGCGGATCGAGAACTACCTGGGCTTCCCGGACGGCGTCTCCGGGGCGCAGCTCACCGACCGCGCCCGCCGCCAGGCGGTCAGGTTCGGCGCCGAGATCCTCACCACCCGCGACGTGACCGGGCTGGAGGCCAGGGGGCCGGCGCGGGTGGTGTCCTTCGGCGACGGCACCGAGGTCGCCGCCCACGCGGTGATCATCGCCACCGGCGTCTCCTACCGGGACCTGGACGCGCCGGGCGTGGCCGAGCTCGCCGGGCGCGGCGTGTACTACGGCTCGGCCGCGACCGAGGCGGCGGCCTGCGCCGACGGGGACGTGTACGTCGTCGGCGGCGCCAACTCCGCCGGCCAGGCGGCCTCCTTCTTCTCCAGGTACGCGAAGTCGGTGACCCTGCTCGTGCGGGGGGACTCGCTGGAGCGCGGCATGTCGCACTACCTGATCGAGCAGCTGCGGGCGCTGGAGAACGTGTCGGTGCGCCTGTGCACCGTGGTCGAGGAGGCCCACGGCGAGGAGCACCTGGAAGCCTTGAGCCTGCGGCACCTGCCCTCCGGCACGACCGAGCAGGTCCAGGCCAGCCACGTGTTCATCTTCATCGGCGCGCGGCCGCGCACCGACTGGCTCGCGGGGGTGCTCGACCGCGACCGGCGGGGCTTCCTGCTGACCGGGCCGGACCTGCTGGTGGACGGCCGGCGGCCGCGCGGCTGGTCCGCCGACCGCGACCCGTGGCCGCTGGAGGCCAGCGTCCCGGGCGTGTTCGTGGCCGGCGACGTGCGGGCCGACTCGGTCAAGCGGGTCGCGTCCGCCGTCGGCGAGGGCGCCATGGCCGTGACGCTCGCACACCGCTACCTGGGGGCACCATGACCGTCGCCGAGGGGACGCAGCGGCTGCCGGTGGAGGAGCTGCGCCGCCTGTTCCTGTTCGAGAAGCTCTCCGACGAGCAGCTCCGGTGGCTCGCCGAGCACGGCTGGGTCACCGAGGCGCCCAGCGGCGCCACCGTCCTGGCGGAGGGCGCCGCGGCGGAGCTGTTCGTCGTCCTGCTCAGCGGCACCATCACGATGAGCCGCCGCGTCGGCCAGGACGACGTCGAGACGGTGCGCACCGACCAGGTCGGCGTCTACGCCGGCGCCATGCAGGCCTACGTCGCCGACCCGGCCCGGCAGACCTACAACGCGAGCATCCGGGTGGTCAGCGACGCCCGCTTCTTCGTGCTGCGCGCCGAGGACTTCGCCTGGATGATGCACACCTGGTTCCCGATGGCGATCCACCTGCTGGAGGGCCTGTTCCTGGGCATGCGCTCGGCCGCGCACATCGTCGGGCAGCGGGAGCGGCTGCTGGCGCTCGGGGCGCTGTCGGCCGGGCTCACCCACGAGCTGAACAACCCCGCCGCCGCGGCGGTGCGGGCCACCGCGGCGCTGCGGGAGCGGGTCGCCGGGATGCGGCAGAAGCTCGCCATGCTGGCGAAGGAGGACGTCGACCCCGCGCTGCTCGGGATGCTGGTCGACGTGCAGGAGGAGGCGGTCGGGGCGGTGCCCGAGGCGCCCAAGCTGACCGCGCTGGAGGAGTCCGAGCGCGAGGACGCGCTCAACGACTGGCTCGACGGGCACGGGGTCCCGGGCGGATGGGAGCTGGCGCCGATCTTCGTGGGCGCCGGCGCCACCCCCGAGTTCCTCGACAAGGTCGCCGAGGGGGCGCCCCCGGCCATGCTGGAGGGGGCCGTTCGCTGGCTGGCCTACACGCTGGAGACCGAGCTGCTGATGAACGAGATCACTGACTCGGTGACGCGCATCTCCTCGCTGGTGGCCGCGGCCAAGCAGTACTCGAACATGGACCGCGCGCCGCACGAGCGGGTCGACGTCCACGCCGGGCTCAAGAGCACCCTGGTGATGCTGGCCAGCAAGCTCCAGGGGATCGAGGTGGTCAAGGACTTCGACCGGTCGCTGCCGAAGGTCCCCGTCTACGCCGGCGAGCTGAACCAGGTGTGGACCAACCTGATCGACAACGCCGTCCAGGCCATGGACGGTCACGGCACGCTCACCGTGCGCACCTCCATGGACGGCGACCGGGTGCGGGTCGAGGTCGGCGACACCGGCCCGGGCGTCCCCGAGAAGCTGCGCCAGCGCATCTTCGAGCCGTTCTTCACCACCAAGCCGGTCGGCCAGGGCACCGGGCTCGGCCTGGACATCTCCTACCGGATCGTGGTCGGGCGGCACGGCGGCGACCTGACCGTCGAGTCGCGGCCCGGCGACACCCGCTTCGTCGTCCGGCTGCCCCTGACCGAGCGCGGCCAGGGCTGAGGTCGCTGGGCAACCCCGAGGTCGTCGTGGTCGGCAGCGTCAACACCGACCTGACCATCGCCGTCCCCAGGCTCCCGCGGGAGGGCGAGACGATCCTGGGCGGCGAGGCCGTGCGCCGGGCCGGCGGCAAGGGGGCCAACCAGGCGGTGGCCAGCGCCCGGCTCGGCCGCCGGACCGGCTTGGTCGGCCGCGTCGGCGACGACCCCGAGGCCGGCGCGCTGCTCGGCCGGCTCGCCGCCGAGGGGGTGGACACCAGCGCGGTCGCACGCGCCGAGGGCGCTAGCGGGACCGCGATCATCCTGCTGCGGGACGGGGAGAGCACGATCGTGGTCAGCCCCGGCGCCAACGCCCGCCTGTCCGAGGCCGACGTGCTGGCGGCCGGGCCGGCGCTGCGGGCGGCGCGGGCGGTGCTGCTGTCGCTGGAGGTCCCGGTCGCCGCGGTGGCGGCCGCGGCGCGCGTGGCGGGCGGCCTGGTGGTGCTGAACCCCGCCCCGGCGCGGCCGCTGCCGGCGGAGCTGCTCGCCCGGGTCGACGTGCTGGTGCCGAACCGGCAGGAGCTCGCCGGGCTGGCGGTCGCGCCCGCCGCCGCGGGCCCTGGCGCGGTCGCCGAGCAGGCCCGCGCCCTGCCGGGCGCCGGCGTGGTGGTGGTGACGCTCGGCGGGGACGGGGCGCTGGTGGTCACCGCGGACCGGGCCGTCCACGTCCCGGCCGAGCCGGCGACGGTGGTCGACGCCACCGCCGCCGGCGACGGCTTCTGCGCCGCGCTGACGGACGCGCTGATCGGCGGCGCGGAGGTCGAGGCCGCCGCCCGCTGGGCCGCCCGGGTCGCCGCGGCCGTGGTGGAGCGTCCCGGCGCCATGGACTCGCTGCCCACCCGCGAGCAGGTCCTCGCCCGCCGGGCGGTCTAGGGGCGGCTCACCGGGCGCCGTCGAGGTACGCGGCGGCCAGGCGCTTGGGCGCGCGGCAGAGCCACGCCTCCACCAGCAGCTCCTCCAGCTCGTCCGGGGCGATCGCGTCCAGGCGCACCAGGATCGCCGGGTAGCCGTCGAAGTGCGGGATGGTGAGGTAGACGGCCGGGTCGTCGGCCAGCAGCGCCTGCCTGGCGCCGAGGTCGGGCACGCGCGCGGCCAGCACCGGCCCGTCCGGCGCGGCGTCGCCGAGCGCCTGCAGGTCGCCTCGCCGCAGCGGCCGCTCCCAGGCGAACAACTTGTCCTTGACCCGCCAGGCGAGCAGCCCGTCGCGCGACGACCGCTCCTCCGCCAGCGGCAGCCGCAGGGCGATCCGGTGCACGTCGTCCCAGGTGGCCATGGCCAGCAGGATAGGCCAGCCCGCCGACACTCCGGCCGGCGGGGGCTTGACCCGATGGTTGTCTCGGGGATTGCGTTCACGCACCTGCGCGCCGGCGAGTTCATGCACGCGGACTTCCGACAGGTACCGTCGATCGTCGCCAACGGAAGGCTGCCGCTGCCCATGGAGGACGCCAGGATCGCGTCGATCGACGTCGGCGACATCGCCGAGGTCGCCGCCACCATCCTGACCGGCTCCGGCCACGAGCGGGCCAGCTACCCGCTCACCGGTCCCGAGGCGCTCAGCATGGCCGAGGTCGCTGAGAAGCTCTCGGCCGCCATCGGGAAGCGGGTCGAGTACGTCAACGTGGCTCCCGAGGAGGCGACCAGGCCCGGCTTGCCGCCGGCGTGCCCCCGTTCGCCGCCGACGCGCTGGCCGAGCTGTTCGCCGAGCGGCGGAAGGGCAAAGAGGCACAGGTCTCACCCTTCGTCCAGGCGATCCTCGCTCGACCGGCGACCAGCTTCGACGAGTTCGCCGTCCGGCACGCCGCGACCTTTCGCGGCGAGCAACCGGCAGCGACGGTCTGACATGCCGCTCCCCGGGCGGCCGATTGCAACGCGTTCGTGACCTTATGAAACGTTGACGCAATATGCGCTTGCTACGCTCGGATGGGACCGCGGGGGCGCGGGTTGACCACGGAGCACAGGATGGACGGCACGCCCAGGCTGGAGGGGATGCACGCCGCCACGGCCAGCAGCACCGGCTGGATCGAGACCGCGGGCGGCGGGTCCGAGTGCCTGTTCTGCGGCGAGCCGGCGCGGGTGTTCAAGCCCCTCAACGAGGGCTGGCTCACCACCCTGAAGCGATTGTGGTGGTGCCAGCCCTGCGAGACCACCTGGGTCGCCTGACCGTCAGGACGCGGCGATCGGCCTGCCGACGGCCAGGGCGCGCCGCAGCTCCGGCTCCAGCAGGTCGCGGTAGGCCGCGTCCGGCTCGACCCCGGCGGCGTCCAGGACCGTGCTGAAGAAGCAGCGGGCCGCGGCGGCCAGGGCCACGTCCAGGATGTCGGTGTCCGACAGGCCGTGCGCCCGCAGGGCCTCGACGTCGGCGGCGGTCACCGAGCTGGCGCCGGCGGCCACCTTGTCGGCGAAGTCCATCACCGCCACGTCCACCGGGTCGAGCCCGGCCTGGCGGTGGTCGGCGGCGATGCCGCGGACGGTGC
The DNA here is from genome assembly GCA_035640005.1 of Actinomycetes bacterium. GTDB lineage: Bacteria > Actinomycetota > CALGFH01 > CALGFH01 > CALGFH01 > DASQWY01. Next base: position 2,711 of record DASQWY010000746.1, on the reverse strand, counting down.
CGGCGTCGTAGAACCGGTCGCGGAGCACCTTGCCGTGCGCCAGCGCGCAGTAGCTTGAGCGGAGCCGGCGCGCCGCCGCCAGCGTGGCCAGCTCGTAGCGGCGCAGGTCCATGTTCGCCTTGATCGCCCCGTTGAGCTGCTCCCACGCCCGCAACACCGCCGGGCGGTGGGCGAACAGCCTGGTCAGGTTGGCGACGTAGCCCTTGCCCTCCAGGTCCTCGGCAAACAGCTCGGCGTCGGTTCCCAGCTCGATGAACGCCATCGCCATCCCTCCCGGACGTCAGTAGCTGAAGGTGGTGGCGCCGTCGTCGCCGATCCACTGCCACATGGGGACCGTGCCGCCCAGCTCCGCATTCTCGACCAGCTGGCCCTTGTCGAGGTTGCGGGCGTCGAAGCAGATCGGGCACACCAGGTAGCGCCCCTCGGCCTTGGCGTAGCGGTCGACCAGGTCGGCCAGGGGAGGGCAGCCGTCGCACGCGACCCCGGTGGCCACGGTCTCCAGCGCCAGCCGGGTCGCCTCCTTGGTCAGGAACATCAGCGTCGGGCGGCCCTGCTCGGCCGCGCCGACGGCGACCAGCAACGCCACCGTCACCTTCTCGGGGTCCTCCAGACCGGTGGTCAGGCTGATGACGGCCTTTCCGGCCATGGCTGCCTCCTGTCGTTGGTCGGCCTCGACGTCCGGCAGGCTATGCGCCGGCGCGGTGGCGAACATGCGGGGATCTACGGGGTTTTCCGGCGGCCTCCGCGACCGCCCGCAGGGTCAGCTCGGCGCCCTCCGCGTAGCAGGCGAGGAAGCACTCCTCCCGGTCGGCGAAGTGCTGGTAGAAGGTCCGCTTGTACCATTCGTGGGCGGGTGTGGTACTGCCTGGTACCAGGAGGTGGCCGGTGGGCGTGGACCCGACCCATCTGCGCGTCGCCATCGTCGGCGGCGGCTTCGGCGGGCTCGGCGCCGCCATCCGGCTCAGCCAGCGGGGCGTCCGCGACTTCCTGGTGTTCGAGCGCGCCGACGACCTCGGCGGCACCTGGCGCGACAACGCCTATCCGGGCTGCGCCTGCGACGTGCCCTCGCACCTGTACTCGTTCTCGTTCGCGCCCAACCCGCGCTGGACCCGTTCGTTCTCCAGCCAGCCGGAGATCTGGGAGTACCTGCGCGACTGCGCGCGGCGCTTTGGCATCCAGCCGCGCCTGCGCCTGGGCCACGAGGTGCGCCAGCTCGCCTGGGACCAGGCGCGGCGGCGCTGGCAGGTGCGGACCAGCCGCGGCACCTGGACCGCGGACGTGGTGGTGGCCGCGACCGGCCCGCTGAGCGAGCCGAAGGTGCCGGCCCTGCCCGGGCTGGGCAGCTTCCAGGGGGCCGCCTTCCACTCGGCCAGGTGGGACCACGGCCTCGACCTGCGCGGCCGCCAGGTCGCCGTGGTCGGCACCGGGGCGTCGGCGATCCAGTTCGTCCCCGAGATCCAGCCGCGGGTCGCGCGGCTGCGGGTCTTCCAGCGCACCGCCCCCTGGGTGCTGCCGCGCCGCGACCGCGACCTGAGCCCCGCCGAACGGTGGCTGTACCGCACGGTGCCGGCCACCCAGCGGCTGGCCCGCTCGTCGATCTACCTGGCCCGCGAGGGGTTCACCGCCGGGTTCCTGCACCCGCAGGTGATGCGCCTGACGCAGCGGCTGGCCCTGCGCCACCTGCACCGCTCCGTCGCCGACCCGGAGCTGCGCGCGCGGCTGACCCCCGACTACACCCTCGGCTGCAAGCGCGTGCTGCTCTCCAACGACTACCTGCCGGCGCTGACCAGGCCAAACGTGGAGCTGGTCACCGCCGGCATCCGCGAGATGCGCCCGCACGGCATCCTCACCGACGACGGCGTCGAGCACCCCGCCGACACGATCATCTTCGGCACCGGCTTCCACGTCACCGACTCGCCGGTGGGGGAGCTGGCGCTCGGGCGGGACGGGCGCACCCTCGCCGAGGTCTGGCAGGGCAGCCCCAAGGCCCACCTCGGCGTGACCGTCGCCGGCTTCCCCAACCTGTTCCTGCTGCTCGGCCCGAACACCGGCCTGGGCAGCACCTCGGTGGTGCTGATGATCGAGGGCAGATCGAGTACCTGCTGCGGGCGCTTGAGTTCCTGCTGGCCAACGGGGTGGCGGCGATCGAGCCCCGGCCCGAGGTCCAGCAGGCCTACGTCGCCGAGGTGGACGCGCGCATGCGCCCGACCGTCTGGTCGGCCGGCGGCTGCGCCAGCTGGTACATGGACCGGACCGGGCGCGTCTCCGCCCTGTGGCCCGGCCTCACCCTCACCTACCGGCGCCGCCTGCGCCGCTTCGACCCCGACCTGCACCTGACCATCCCGCGCGGGCCGGCCCCGGCGCCGCGGCCCTCCCCGGCGCCGGCCGGGAGCGGCCCATGAACGGCCGGGCCGACCGGGCCGCCGACCGGCTGCTGTTCTGGGTGGCGCACGGGCTGGGCGCGCTGCCGCCGTGGCTGCAGCTGCGGCTGGCCGGCGGGCGGCCGGTCGTCCGCGACGGGCTGACCCTGGACCCGGGGCTGCAACTGCTGCTGGCGATCAGGCGCCGCCGCCTGCCCCGGCCCGTGGAGCTGCTGCCGCCGGAGGTGGCGCGCCGGCGGACCTGCCGGGAGGCGGCCGCCGCCACCGGCCGGCCGCTGCCGGTCGGGTCGGTGGCGGACCTGACCGTCGATGGCCCCGGCGGGCCGCTGC
>DASQWY010000745.1:0-4609 GCA_035640005.1 Actinomycetes bacterium | reverse complement strand
CCCGCCCCGGGGTCGACCGAGCGGTGGCCGTCGACCAGGTGGCCGGCGGCGGCGGGCGCCAGCGCCACCGCCGCCAGCGCCGCCGCGCAGGCGCTGACCCCGTCCAGCAGCACCGGCAGGCGGCGGGCGGCCCCGGCCAGGATCAGCCCGGCCAGGGCGGCGTGCTCCAGCCCGCCGACCGCCGCCAGGGTGCCGAGCGGGTCGCCCGGGTCCGGGGCGTGGCGCGCCAGCGCCGCCTCCACAACCCTCACCTTCAACTGGAGGGTCACATCGTCGATGCCGGTGCCCCTGCCGGTGACCCGCGCCGCCGGCGCGCCGGTGAAGGCCGCGATCAGGCAGGCGGCCGGGGTGGTGTTGCCGATCCCCATGTCGCCGGTGACCAGCAGGTCGGCGCCTGCCGCCGCCTGCTCGCCGGCGACCGCGGCGCCGGCGAGCAGGGCCTCGGCCGCCTGCTCGCGGGCCATCGCCGGCCCGGCGGCCAGGTCGGCGGTGCCCGGCCGCACCCGCGCCGGCACAAGGAGTGGGTGCGCCGGCAGCTCGGCGGCCACGCCGACGTCCAGCACCACCACCTCGGCGCCGACCACGGCGGCGAGCTGGTTGACGGCGGCCCGGCCGGCGCAGAAGGCGCCCACCATGGCCGCGGTCACCTCCCTCGGCCAGGGCGACACGCCGCGGTCGAGCACCCCGTGGTCGCCGGCGGCGACCACCACCACCGGCCGGGCAGGGACCGGCGGCGGGCAGGCCGCGGCGATGGCGGCCAGGCGCACCCCCAGCTCCTCCAGCCGCCCCAGGCTGCCGGGCGGCTTGGTCAGCTGCCGCTGCCGCGCCCGGGCGGCCGCCGCCGCCCCCTGGTCCACCGGCCGCACCGCGCCGGCGAGGGCGGCGACCCTGGCGCTCAGGGGCGCGCCTCCGGCGGCACGGTCACGGCGATGGTGGCCCGCTTCAGCGCGGCGGTCGTGCCGGTCCGGTCGGCCCAGGTGGTCAGGCCGCCCATCCACACCGGCAGGCCGGCGGGCAGGTCGCCGGCGGGGATGGTGGCGTGGTCGGCGGCGGTCAGGGTGGTGCCGTACGGCTCCGGGTCGACGGGCGCGTCGGCGCCGCCGACCACCGGCGCCAGCACCGCCAGCCCCTGGTTCCACTCGGCCAGCATCGCCTTCATGGCCGCGGCGAAGCGGGCCTGGTCGCCGCGGCTCACCGCGTCCGGCTGGGTCGGATGGGTGAGGTGGACGTAGGTGACCGAGCTGGCCTCGCCGGCCGGCGTGTCCCGCCACGCGCGCCAGGCGGCGTCGGCCAGGTGGCCGAAGGCCACCACCGCGCCGACGTCGCCGCCGGCCAGCAGCGCGTCCAGCCAGCGGTTGCGGTAGGAGGCGATGCCCGGGTCGGCGACGTGGTGCTCGCCGCCCTGCTGGCCGTAGACGCTGTAGAGGAACGCGTTGACCATCACGTAGCTGCGCTGGATGCCGAGCTTGGCGAGGAAGCCCTGCACCCGCTGGCCGGCCTCGCCGACCAGGATGCGGCGGGCGATCGCCTCGTGCGGCCCGGGGTCCTGGCCCAGCAGCAGGATCCGGGCGCGGCCGTCCAGGCGGCCGCGGTGGAAGACCGGGCCCCACTCGACCCGGAAGTCGTGCGGCGGGTAGACGGCCGCGCCCGGATAGTCGCGGCACAGGCCGGCGAACGGCTCGTCGACGTACCCAGCGTCGAAGTCCACCACGATCGCTCCCCCTCTCGTCGCGGTCGGCGGCGTGCATCCTCCCACGCAACGGCGGCGGCGTGCCCGAATCCGGGCAGATTCGTTGAATCCGCCCGGATGGTGGGGCATGATCGCGATCGCGCAGCCCCGGGCCTCAGCGGTTCGCGGACGTGCTGCCGGGCCACAGGGGGGCCGATGGCATATCCGGTACTGCTGGTTTCCGGCGACCCGATGCTCGGGTCGGCGCTCAGGACCGTCCACGACGGGCACGTCCGGGTGGTGCCGTTCGAGCCCGGCGACGAGGTCACCGGCTGGCGCTGGCCCGAGGGCTACGCGGTCGTCCTGGACGTGGCCCTCGCCCACCGCGCGGCCGCCCTGGCATGGATCCGCCGCCACCACCACGGGCGGCTGGTGATCGTGCTGCGGCCGGGCGAGCCCACCACCGGCCTGCCGGCCAGCCCGGAGGTGCGGACCCTGCGGCGGCCGTTCCTGATCAGGGAGCTGGCCGCGGCGCTGGCCGGCGAGCCACCCGCCGACCCGGAGCCCCGACCCTCCCGGGCACCCGTGCCGGGTTCCCCGGACCCCCCCCGATCCTCCGGGGCACCCGTGCCGGGTTCCCCGGACCCCTCCAGCGCCGCGCCTGGGCTGCTGGACGCCGGCGCCCACCGCCGCCCGCGCCGCCCGCTGTCGCCGTCGGGCACGTCGGCGGCGCGCGGCCGGGTCCCCCAACGGCCCGCCGCCCCGGCCCCGGCCGCGCCCGACCGGCGCCCGGAACGGCCCGGCCCGGCGGGCGCGCGGCCGCAGCCGCCCCGCCACCGGCCGCAGCTGCCGCGCGGCCCGCACGGTGAGCACTGGCCCAAACCGCGCAGCCAGCGGCGGCGGGCGCGGCTGCTGCTGGTTGCCGGGCTGGCGGCGCTCGGCGCGCTGGTGCTGGTGACCGGGTGGCTGCTGGCCGGCCTGCTGGACGGCAGGCGCGACCTGGGCGCCGCCGCCGCGCAGGTCCGCGCCGACCTGGTCCGGGCCGACACGGCCATGCACCGCCACGACCCGAGCGCCGCGCGGGCGGCCCTGGGCGACGCCGCCACCAACCTCGACCGCGGCGAGGCGGTCCTCGGCCGGCGGCCGCTGCGGCTGGCGGCGCACCTGCCGATGGTCTCCCCCACCGTCGCCGACGCCCGCCACCTGCTGGCCGCCGCCCGGCGGCTGACGGTCGCCGGCGGGCACGCGGCGGTCCTCTCCGAGCAGCTCCAGTCGGACCGCTCGTCGCTGCTGCGCCGGGGCTTCGTCAACCTGCGCGCCGTGGCCGCGCTGCGGGCGCAGGCCGGCAGCCTGCTCGCCGAGCTGGACGCGGCCCTCGCGGAGCTGCGCGCCGTCCGCGGCGGCCCGCTGGATCCGGGCATCGGCGACGACCGGCGCTGGGCCATGGACGAGCTGGGCCGGCTGGACGGCCAGGTGCGGCCGCTGCTGCCGGTGCTGGACACGCTGCCGCGCGCGCTCGGCGCCGGCCGGCCGCGCACCTGGCTGGTGGTGCTCACCACCCTCGCCGAGCTGCGCCCCTCCGGCGGCGTGCCGCTGGCCGTGGTGGCCGCCACCGTCGAGGACGGCGCGCTGCGGGTCGGCTCGGGCGGCGCGCTGACCGAGGACGTGCACGACGTGCGGGTCACCTGGAAGGCGGTGCGCGGCGACCCGTGGGCCGGCGGGCCCACCTTCGACGACTTCTCCCTGGCCAACTCCTCGCCCGACTTCCCCACCGCCGGCCAGGAGCTGGTGCGCGCCTACCGCGCCAGGAGCGGCCGGGCGGTCGACGGGGTGGTGACCGTCGACCCGATGGGCATGCAGGCGCTGCTGCAGGCGACCGGGCCGATGACCGTCCCCGGCTACGGTCGCCTCACCGCCGCCACCTGCGTCAAGGCCACCAACCACGACGCCTACGTGCGCTGGCCGGACCGGCAGGTGCGCCGCGGCTACAACGAGCTGCTGGTTGGCGCCCTGCTCACCCGGCTGGTGGAGGGCGACCGGCTGCGCTCCACCGGCACCGCCCTGGCCGCCGCCGGCGCGCGGCGCCACCTGCAGCTGTACGCCGCCGACCCGGCCGTGCAGCAGCTGCTGGCCGGCCACGGCCTGGCCGGCACGCTCGCTCCCGCCAGCCAGGACTACCTGGCCGTCTACACCCTGAACGCCAACCGCAGCCGGGTCGACTACTTCCAGCGCCGCGACGTCCGCCAGGTCGCGCGGCTCGCCAGGGACGGCTCGGCCACGGTCCGGCGCACGATCACCGTGCGCAACGCGGTGCCGCCGTCGGAGCCGCTGCGGCCGGACCGCCTCGGCTACTTCACCAGCCGCAACCTCTCCACCCTCGCCACCTACCTGCCCGAGCGGGCCACCCTCACCGGCGTGGAGCTGGACGGCCGCGCGGTCAGGCCGCAGCAGGCGCGCGAACGCGGGCGGCCGTTCCTGCGGATCCCGCTGGACCTGGCCCCCGGGCAGTCGGCCACCGTCACCGTCCGCTACCGCGTCGCCGGCGCGGCCATCCGCGAGGGCGGCGGGCTCCGCTACGAGCTGGTCACCGACCCGCAGCAGCTGGTGGCCGCGCCGGCGCTGCGGGTGGAGGTGCTGGTGCCGCAGGGGATGCGCGCCGCGCCCGCCGCCGGCTGGGCCGTCCACGGCGGCACCGCCACCGCCGCCGGCCCCTTCGACGACCGCGCCGTCCTGCGGCTGGACCTCCGCCAGGACTGAGGCGGGCTCAGGCCGGCGGGCCGCCCGGCGGCCGCACCTGCCGCTGCCGGCCCGGCGCCCGCTCCACCCAGGAGATCAGCGAGCGGACCGCCGGCGGCAGCTCCTCCTCGGCCAGCCGCACGGTGCGGCGGCGCTCGCCGTCCTCCACCGTCAGGGCGTAGCCGAACCGGTCCGGCTGCCGCG
>DASQWY010000744.1:0-2366 GCA_035640005.1 Actinomycetes bacterium | reverse complement strand
TCGGCGCGGTCGCGCCCGGCTGGCTGTGGGCGGGTGCCGCGCTGGCCGCCGGCCTGGGGCTGGCCGCCCTGGCCGCCGGCCTGCGCGGCCGCCGCCGGGTCGCCTACCGGCTGCTGCTGGCCGGGCTGGTGGCGCTGGCGGCCGGCTGGGCGGGCGCGGTCCGCCCCTGAACCGCGACCGCGCCGATCCGGCCGCGCCTGTGGACGCCGGTTACCAGCCTGGCCCCGATCCGGTTTACGCTTTGCTGGTCGCCGTCCGCGACCATGAGCCTCGCCGCTGCCGACGCACCACGGAGGTCGTGCATGGTGCTCCCTGCGCTTGATGGCAAGACCCGCTGCCGTTGGGCCGCCACCGACCCGGTCCTGGCCGCCTACCACGATCACGAGTGGGGCGAGCCGCCGGTGGGGGACGCAGGCTGGTTCGAGCGGCTCAGCCTCGAGGTGTTCCAGGCCGGGCTCTCCTGGCGCACCGTGCTCGCCAAGCGCGACGGCTTCCGCCGCGCCTTCCACGACTTCGAGCCGAAGCTGGTGGCCGCCTTCACCGCCAAGGACGTCACCCGGGTGCTGCGCGACCCCGGCATCGTCCGCAACCGGGCCAAGGTCCTGGCCACCATCGAGAACGCCAAGGTCGTCCTCGCCCTCGCCCACGAGCGCGGCTCCTTCGGCGAGTGGGTCACCGCCCAACCCGACGACCTCGACGAGCAGCAGCGCACCTACCGGCGCACCTTCCAGTTCGCCGGGCCGCAGGTGGTGGAGGCGTTCCTGCAGAGCGTCGGCCGCCTGCCCGCCCCGCACGAGCCGGGCTGCTGGCGCCTGGGCTAGCAGCGTCAGTCCGGCACGTACAGGAAGTAGTCGCCCTCGGCGTCGTCCCACTCCATCTCGACCACCCCGTTGGAGGCGGCCGCCTTCACGAACTGCAGGAACCCGGAGTAGCCGAGGTCCTTCTCCGACCAGCCCGGCGCCCGCTTGCGCAGCTGGTCCTTGAGCCCCGACAGCGGCACCTCGTCCTCGTCACCCTGCAGCTCCCGCACGGTGGTGCGCAGCACGTCGAAGGCGCGGTCGGCCTGGCCGCTCTCGGGGAAGTCGACCGCCGGGTCGCCGGGCGCCTGCCCGGCCGTGAGCGACACCACCCCGTTGCGCTCGGCCTGGCGCAGCAGCTCCCCGAACGCCCGGAAGCCGTAGTCGGACTCGGAGAAGGTCGGGTCCTTGCGGAGCATCGCCCGCTTCAGGGTGGAGGCCAGCACCGGCTCCGCGCCGCTCTGCTTCAGCCCCGCCAGCGTCTGCGTCAGCATCCGCTGCACCTCGTGCAGGTTGCGGCCGTCGGCGGCGGCGCCGCCGTCCGCCTCTGCGGGCTTGGCCTGCTTGGGCGCCCTGGCGGCGCCGTTGCCCCCCTCGGCGCGCCTGGCCGGCCGCGGCTCCGGCTCGGCCACCCCCGGCAGCCGGTCGTAGAACAGGAACTCGTCGCAGGCGGGCGGCAGCAGCCCCGAGGTCGAGCCCTTGACGCCGATGCCGATCACCCGCCGGTTCAGCCCGCGCAGCGCCGCCACCAGCGGGGTGAAGTCCGAGTCGCCCGAGCAGATCACGAAGGTGGACACGAAGGCGCGCTCGTAGGCCAGCTCCATCGCGTCCACCGCCAGCTTGATGTCGGCGGCGTTCTTGCGGACCGCGCCGGTCCGCTGCGGGATGTCGATCAGCTCGCAGTTGTGCTGCGCCAGCGCGCGCCGGTCGTCGGCGAACAGCGTCCAGTCGGCGTAGGCGCGGCGGGCCACCACCCGGCCGCGCTCGGCCAGCGCGTCCATGATCGGCCCGACGTCGTAGCTGCGCCCGACCTCCCGAGCCCCGATCTTGAGGTTCTCGTGGTCGATGAACAGGGCGATGCGTTCCTCGTCGTCCGGCATGCGGCAACATTACGCCGTACGCTTGGCCCGTGTCCCGTACGCCGGGACCAGGGGACCAGGGGGAGGGAGTCGCCATGCCAGTGACCGGCAAGCGGGTGATCGCGCTGGTGGAGGAGGAGTACGAGGACCTGGAGCTGTGGTACCCGGTGCTGCGCCTGCGCGAGGCCGGCGCCGAGGTGGTCGTCGCCGGCCTCGGCGCCGCCCGCTACACCGGCAAGTACGGGCTGGTGGCCGAGCCCGACGCCGACGTGGCCGACCTCGACATGGCCGGCTTCGACGGCCTGCTGGTGGTCGGCGGCTGGGCGCCCGACAAGCTGCGCCGCTCCGAGAAGGTGCTGCAGCTGGTCCGCGAGGCCGACCGGGACGGCAAGCTGCTGGGGGTGATCTGCCACGGCGGCTGGGTGCCCGCCTCCGCCGGGGTCCTCAAGGGCCGCGCCATGACCTGCACCCCCGGGATCAAGGACGACGT
>DASQWY010000743.1:0-5307 GCA_035640005.1 Actinomycetes bacterium | reverse complement strand
AGTCGTGCGGATCCTCGGACAGCTCAAGCTGGGTGATGGTGGTCACCAGGCGGTTGATGGTGGCGGGCGAGACCAGCAGGAGCACCACCCCGCCGACCACCTCCAGGACGCCGTCGAGCCCCTTGAGGACGATGCCGACCTGGAAGGTCCGGTCGAGGAGGTCCCTGGGCCTGAGCCAGCTCATGGAGGCATCTTCCGCCATCCACGCCGGCCCTGCCGCGCCTCACCGCCCAGGGGCAGGGCCCGGGACCGGCCTGCCGGCCCTACCGCGGCATGAGCGCGAGACGCGCGTGGAACTCGTGGCCGATGTGGGTGGTGTCGCTGCCGACCCACAGCCCCAGCGGGGTCACGTACAGGTCCTTGCCGCCAACCCCGCGGTCCTTGGTCGGGTTCCACGACAGCGCCAGCCCGGAGGTCGGGTCGATCGCGCCAATGCCGGGGCGGCTGACCGCGCCCGGGCCGGCCGAGTCGCGGCCCTGCGGGTTGTCCAGCCACCGCTGGTGGCCCTGCACGTACACGGCGACGTCGGTGACGGCCACCGAGTGCAGCGTGTCCCCGCCGGTGTAGTTGATCCAGGTCGGCCGGGCCGGGGAGGGGTTGCTGGTCTCGAAGCGGGCGGTCGCGTCGCACAGGTCGCGGCCGACCCCGCCGCTCTGCGGCACGAACCCGGTGGACACGAACACGAAGTAGGAGCCGTCGGGGGAGAAGTCCACGTCGCGCATGTAGTCCGACAGGCTGGCGGCGGCGCACATGTTCCGCAGCGGGTCGTAGTGCCAGGCGTCCACCGTCGCCGAGCTGCTGCCCAGGTCGACCATGAACGCCCGCCAGCGCGACTGGCCGCCGACGGTGGTGAAGTTGCCGACCCCCACCAGCCGGGTCCCGGCCGGGTTCACGGCGAAGCGGTAGACCTCCACCGCGCCGGCGTTGTCGGCCACCGTGCCGCTGATCCCCAGGTTGATGTAGCCGGTGTTGGCGCCGCTGGCCAGGTTGAGGGCGCGCAGCTTGCCGGGGAAGGTGCCGCCGACGATCAGCCGGCCGCTCACCACGGCGGCGTCGAACACGCCGCCGGAGGCGAAGCCGGCGTTGAACCCGGTGTCGACCGCGCCGGTGGTGGGGTTCAGCTTGGCCAGGCCGCGGCGGGCGACGCCGTTGACGGAGGTGAAGGTGCCGCCCACGTACAGGGAGGTGCCGTCGGTGGCCAGCGCCCACACCGCCCCGTTGACGGCGGGCGCGAACGAGCTGATCACCCCGGTGCTGGGGTTGAACGCCACGATGTTGCTGCGCGCGAAGGTCCCGCCCGGGCTCACCCCGGAGGCGGTGCTGACCGAGCTGAACGAGCCGCCCGCGTACATGGTCCCGCCGACCTGCACGAACTTGTAGACGGCGCCGTCGGCGACGTTCGGCGTCCAGTTGGCCGGGTTGGCGCTCACCACCGCGCCCAGGGCGATCGACGCCCCGGCGACCCCGGGGGCGGCCGTCGTCCCGAGCAGGCCGACGGCCACCGCCAGCAGCAGGCCACCAAGCGTGCGCTTCCCGCGCAGGATCATCGACGGTCCCCTCTCGTTGCCGTTCGCTGCCGTACCGCGGTGTCGTCGTATGCTAGCGCCGAATCGTCTGGATCCTCCCGACGTTGCCTGAGCCGCACTGTTTCGTTGCCATACCGTGAGCCGCTGCTCAGGCGCGCAGCTGGGTCTGCCAGCTGCGGCCGCCGTCGGTGGTGGCCAGGATCACCGCCCCGCGGGCGCGGTCGCTGCCGACCACCCAGCCGCGGGTGGTGCTGGCGAAGCTGACCGACATCGGCCAGATGGTGGACAGCGTCGCGTCCGGGATGTCGGGCAGCCGCCGCAGCCGGCCGCCCTGGCCGATCCGCACGGCGCCGGTGCGCTCGGCGGCCGGCGTGGCGCTGAGCAGGACCGCCCGCCGCGGGTCGATCACCGAGAACGGGCCCGGGTAGGAGCCGGGCCCTGGCGGCAGGTGCAGCTCACCGGCCAGGGTGCCGCCCTCGGCGAGCACGCCGCGCCAGTGGGCGCCGCCGTCGCCGGTGGCGTAGAGCGCGTAGGGGATGTGCCCGGCGGCGGCGTCGCCGGCGTCGAAGCGCACCCAGGCGGCGCCCGGCGCGGCGCACTGCAGCTCGGCGTCGGCGGGCAGGCCGTCGGGGGGCAGCGGCAGGGTGAAGCGCCGCCTCCAGCCGCGGCCGCCGTCGACCGAGCGCCACACCTGCCTTCCGCTGGCCAGCCAGCCGTCGTCGGGGGCGGTGAAGCAGACCGTCTGCGGCCGTGCCGGCGCGGGCAGCGACTGCCAGGTGCGGCCACCGTCGCTGCTGTGCACCAGCCTGGTCGCGGCCACGCCCCAGCCCTGGCTGGGGCTGGCGAAGTGGACCTGCCGAAGCGGGCCCACGCCGGGCTGGCCGAGCACGCGCCAGTGCCGGCCGCCGTCGACGGTGCCCAGCAGCAGGTGGTCGCCGAGCGCCCAGCCGGCCGAGGCGCTGACGAAGTCGACCTCGCGCAGCTCCTGGGCGCCGCGCCAGACCCGGGCCCAGCTGCGCCCGCCGTCGCTGGTCTTCAGGATCGCGCCCTTGCCGACCGCCCAGACGGTCCCGCCGTCGCCGACGGCCTGGACCGCGTCCAGTTGCTGGACGTGGCCCAGCGGGAGCGTGGCGACCGGCGGGTTCGGCGGGGCGCCGTGGTGGTCGGCGGTGGTCGGCGGTGGCGGCGAGGAGGACGGCGGGGTCGGCGTGGCGCCCAGGTGTCCGGCGGAGTGGGCCGTGCAACCGGTGATGGCCAGGGTGGCGGCGAACACGAACGTGCTGACGATCCGGACTGGTCGCATGGCGGCTCCCCCCGAAGCAGCGTGACCTCTGCAGGTCCTGAGCAGCAGCGTGGCCGGGACCGGTCACGGCACAGCGACGGGGGAGCGTCGCCGCGGCGGCGAAACGGCCTCGACCCGGTCGCGCCCGGCGATCGCAACGAGCACGCCGGCCACGCGGGCCGTCAGAGCAGGCTCAGCTGGTCGGCCTCCGGACGCGGCCGGCGCTCGGCGGCGGGCCGGGCCAGCGCCCGCTCCAGCAGCGCCGCGCGGATGTCGGCCAGGAACGGCGACGGCGCCGCCTCGCGCACCGCGCCGTGCCGGCTGCGGGCGCGGGCGTGGGTGAGGAACAGGTGGGAGCGGGCCCTGGTCATCCCGACGAAGAACAGCCGCCGCTCCTCGGCCTCCTCGCCGGCCTGCCCGGGCCAGCGCAGCGGCAGCAGCCCGTCCTCGCAGCCGGTCAGGAACACCACCGGGAACTCGAGCCCCTTGGCCGCGTGCACGGTCAGCAGCGAGATCCTGTCCGCCCGCGGATCCCAGCTGTCGACCTCCTCGCCGAGCGCCAGCTCGGCCAGGAACCGCTCCAGGTCGTCGCCGCACCGCTCCGCCAGCGGGCCGAGCAGGTCCGGCACGCCGGCCAGCTCGGCGGCCAGCGCCTCGCCCGCCCCGGCGCTCGCCTCCGCCGCCGCGCGGGCGACCCGCCCGGCCAGCCCCGCCTGCCCCGCGCCGCCCCGCCCCACGCGGAGCCGGCGGACCACCGCCCGCACCGCCGCGCGGTCCAGCAGCCGGTCGTGCGACCGCTTCTGGAACGGCATGCCGGCCCGGGCGAGCGCCTCGCCCAGCGGGGCCGCCTGCGCGTCGGTGCGGTACAGCACCGCCACGTCCGCGAACGACAGGCCGCCCTCGCCGCCGCCGTCGGCGCGGCCGCTGTCGATCGAGAAGAACGACGACCCGCCCAGCAGCCGCTCCACCGCCTGCACCACGAACTCCGCCTCCGCCTGCTCGCTGGCGGCCTGGTGGACGGTGATGCGCGCCGGCCCCCGGTGCTGCGGGGCACCCGTGCCGGGCGCCGCCTCCAGCACCCGGTCGGGCACCAGCGCCGCTGGGGCGATCGCCTGCAGCGCGCCGGCCACGATCGCCGGGCTGGACCGGTAGTTGCGCGTCAGCCGCACGGTCCGCGCGCCCGGGAAGTCCTCGGCGAAGCGCAGGAAGAAGCCGACGTCCGCCCCGCGGAACCCGTAGATCGCCTGGTCGGGGTCGCCGATCGCGCACAGGTTGCCGTCGGGCGGCGCCAGCAGCCGCAGCAGCCGGTACTGCAGCTCGTCGACGTCCTGGTACTCGTCCACCGCCAGGTGGGTGAAGCGCTCCCGGTAGGCGGCGGCCAGCTCCGGTTCGGCGGCCAGCAGCCGCACCGGCAGCGCCAGCAGGTCGTCCAGGTCGACCAGGTCGCGCTTGCGCAGCGCGGCCTCGTACCGCTCCAGGCCCGACGCCGGCTGCTGGCCGCTCGGCGGCCACGCGGCCGCCCTGGCCCGCTTGGCCGCCGCCAGCTCCTCCAGCCGGCCACGCGCCGCCCGCTCGGAGACCCCCTCCAGCTCCCGCACCAGCTCCAGCCGCTCCGCCTCGTCGGCGACCCGGAACCCGGGACCGAGGCCGGCCCGCCCATGCTGCTCGCGCAGCAGCCGCAACCCCAGCCCGTGGAAGGTGGTCACCAGCATCCGCTCCGCCCGCCCGGGCAGCAGCGCCGCCAGCCGCTCGGCCAGCTCCTCGCGGGCGCGGCGGGTGAAGGTGATCGCCAGGCAGCGCTCGGGCGCGACGCCGTGGGCGGCGACCAGGTTCGCCAGCCGGTGGGTGAGCGTGCGGGTCTTGCCGGTCCCCGGCCCCGCCACGATCAGCAGCGGCCCGGCGGCGGCGGCAGCCGCCGCCCGCTGCTCCGGGTCCAGCCCCTCCAGCGGCGACCCCTCGGCCCCGGGCAGCGCCGCCTGCACCGCCACCGCCCGCCCCGCCGGCACCGGCGACGGCACCGGCGACGGCGCCGGCTCATCGTCCAGGGGCGGCCGCCGCGCCGCGCCCGCGCCCGCCCGCGCCGCGCCCGCGTCCGCCCGCGCCGCCTCCTCCGGGCCCGGCTCGAACAGCGTCGCCGACAGCCGCGGGCCGCCCAGCTCGCCCGGCGCGAACACGCGGATGACCCCGTACTCGCCGTCGTAGCCGGCCTCGCGCACCACCGCCCCGCGCCGCACCCGCCCGACCGCCTCGGCGACCAGCGGCGACGACGCCTTCGCCAGCGCCTCCAACGGCGCGTCCCGTAGCACGTGCAGCTCCGGACCGACCCGCTCGGCCAGGCCGGCGGCCACCGCCGCCACCGCCTTGCTCCTGGCCCCGACCCCGAGCACCTCACCGACGATCTCCGGCAGCTGCACCAGGTTGCGGAACCCCGCCACCCCCGCCGGCCGGCTCCCCTCGGGACGGTCGGCCAGTTCCTCCACCCGGTGCAGCACCCCGACC
>DASQWY010000742.1:0-8886 GCA_035640005.1 Actinomycetes bacterium | reverse complement strand
AGACCCCGACCCCGCCTGGCCGGCGGTGGTGGTCGCGCGGGTCGGGGGGTCCGGGGGACCCGGCACGGGTCCCCCGGAGAGTCGGGGACAGAAGGCCGCCTGGGTCCCGCCGGCGGGGGCGACGGTGGTGCTCGAATCCGGCGAGGAGCGGCCGCTCCCGGAGGCGCTGCCAGGGGAGCTACCGCTCGGCTGGCACCGGGTGGTCGGCCGGGGCGGCCAGACCGTGCTGGTGGTGGCGCCCGCCGCCTGCCACCTGCCGCGCCGCCTGGCCGCCGGCGGCCGGAGCTGGGGCTGGGCGGCGCAGCTGTACGCGCTGCGCTCGACCGGCAGCTGGGGCGTCGGCGACCTCGGCGACCTGGCGCGGCTGCTCGGCCCGGACGGCCTGGACCCCGGCTTCGTGCTGGTCAACCCGCTGCACGCCGCGCCGCCGACGCAGCCGAGCCCCTACTTCCCCTCCAGCCGGGTGTTCCGCAACCCCCTGTACCTGCGGGTGGAGGCCGTCCCCGAGCTGCGGACGCTCGACCCGGACGGGCGCGCGCTGCTGGCCGGGCTGACGGCGGCCGGCCGCCGCCTGAGCAGTGCCGACCGGCTGGACCGCGTGGCCGCGGGCCGGCTCAAGGACGAGGCGCTGCGCCGCTGCCACCAGGCGCTGGAGCGCCTGCCCGCCCGCCGGGCGGCGCTGGCCGCCCACCGCGCGGCAACGCCCGGCCTGGACGACTTCGCCACCTTCTGCGCCCTGCAGCACGCCCACGGGCCCGACTGGCGGCGCTGGCCGGCCGCCCTCCGCCGCCCGGGCGCGCCGGCGGTGGCCGCCTTCCGCGCCGAGCACGCCGCCGAGGCCGACTACCACGCCTACCTGCAGTGGCTGCTCGACGAGCAGCTCGCCGCGCTCCCCAGGGGCGAGGTCGGGCTGGTCAACGACCTGGCGGTGGGGTTCGCGCCCGACGGCTTCGACGCCTGGCGGTTCCAGGGGGAGTTGGCCGCCGGGGTCACGGTCGGCGCCCCGCCCGACCCGCTCGGCCCGCACGGCCAGGACTGGGGCGTGCCGCCGTTCGTGCCCGGCCGCCTGGCCGCCGCCGGCTACGCCCCCTTCGCCCAGACCATCCGGGCGGGCATGGCCCACGCCGGCGGGCTGCGCATCGACCACGTGATGGGGCTGTTCCGGCTGTTCTGGATCCCGGCGGGCGGCACCCCGGCCGACGGCACCTACGTGCGCTACCCGGTCGACGACCTGCTGGGCGTGCTGGCGCTGGAGAGCGCCCGCGCGGCCGCCCTGGTGATCGGCGAGGACCTCGGCACGGTCGCGCCCGGGGTGCGCGAGCGGCTGGCGGCCGAGCGGGTGCTCTCCTACCGCCTGGCCTGGTTCGAGCGGGACACAAGCGGCACCAGGCGGCCGGCGGCGGCCTGGCCGCGGCTCGCCCTGGCCGCGGCCACCACCCACGACCTGCCCACCGTGGCCGGCTTCTTCTCCGGCGCCGACCTCGCCCACCTGCGCGACATCGGCCGCCTGCCGGCCGCCGGCCACCAGGCCGCCGCGGCCGACCAGGCCCGCGAGCGGGACAGCCTGCTGCGGCTGCTGGAGGCCGAGGGCGTGCTGGCCCCCGGCGCGCGCGACCTCGACACGCTGGTCGCTGCCGTGCACGCGTTCCTCGCCCGCACGCCGTCGATGCTGGTCGCCGCCACCCTGGAGGACGCCGTCGGCGCCACCGACCGGCCCAACGTGCCCGGCACCGTCGACGAGCGCCCGAACTGGTCGCTGCCGCTGCCGGTGCCGCTGGACGGCCTGGCCGACGACCCGGGAGTCCGGCGCCTGGCGGCCGTCCTGGGCACCGTGTCGATCCATCAGCGCGAACCCCGCGAAGCGCTCGATGGCACAAGCTGAGAGGAAGTCTTAGGAAACGCCCGGGAGCGGCACGCTATGATCACCGTCACCTGATGGGAAGCAGGTGCCGGCCGCGGCGTCCGCACCGGGGCGGACCGGTCGCCCGCATGAGGTCGGGAGGCGACGGTGAGTCAACCACCCCTGACCGAAGAGCAGTTCGAGCCGGCAGCGCCCGCGGAAGGGGTGCGGGTCGAGGCGCGATCGTCCTGGCAGCTGTTCCGGATCCGGTTCAGGAAGGACAAGGCGGCGGTGTTCGGCGCGGTCGTCCTCGCCGTGCTGGTGGTCCTCGCCCTGGCGTCGCCGCTGTTGTCCAAGCTCACCGGCCACGGCCCGAACGAGCTGTTCGACAACATGCTCACCCCCGACATCGGCCTGCCCAAGGGCCCCAACGCCCACTTCTGGTTCGGCGCGGACGGGTCCGGCCGGGACGTGTTCGTCCGCACCATGTACGGGGCGCGCACCTCGCTGACCGTGGCGATCGTGGCGACCGGGCTGGCCACCGTGATCGGCGTCGTGCTCGGCATGCTGGCCGGCTACCGGGGTGGGGTCACCGACACGGGGATCTCCCGGCTGGCCGACATCGTGCTGTCCATGCCGATCCTGCTGTTTGCCATCGGCCTGGCCACCGTCTGCTCGATCTCGCCCAACGGCTGCCTCGGCGGGCTACTGCAGCCGGGGCTCGGCCTGGTGATCGGCATCATCGCGTTGTTCACCTGGCCGAACATGGCCCGCCTGGTGCGCGGCCAGGTGCTGACCCTGCGGGAGCGGGAGTTCGTGGAGGCGTCGCGCTCCCTCGGCGCCGGCAGCTTCCGGATCATGTTCCGGGAGCTGCTGCCCAACCTGGTGGCGCCGATCGTGGTCTACGCGACCCTGATCGTGCCCAACAACATCATCTTCGAGGCGGCGCTCTCGTTCCTCGGGGTGGGGGTGCCGCAGTCGACGCCCTCCTGGGGCCGGATGCTCGCGGATGCGGCCTCGGGGCAGATGTTCACCGTGGCCTGGTGGATGATGCTCTTCCCGGGCGCGTTCCTGCTGCTTACGACGCTGTCGTTCAACCTTGTGGGCGACGGCCTGCGGGACGCGCTCGGCCCCACGCAGTAGCTTCACCCGTGAGGAGGAGGAAGGAGGCTGCAATCGCCGAGGTGACAGCCACACGGAAGGACTTCTCGACGACTGAGAGGCGGACGAGCATGGGCAAGAAGCGACAGCTTCGTTTGGTGGGACTTGCCCTCGCCCTAGTGCTGCTGGCCGCGGCCTGTGGCGGCGGTGGTGGCGGCGGCGGTGGCGGCGGTGGCGGGGCGGCCCCGCAGAAGGGCGGTGTGTTCCGCACCGCCCTCAGCGACTTCGGGCTCACCGACGGCTTCGACCCGACCGGCGAGTACATCGCGATCTTTTTCGACTTCTTCGGCGCCCTGGGGCGGAACCTGGTGGCCACCAAGCACGTCGCCGACGCGGCGGGCAACAAGCTCTACCCCGACCTGGCGACGTCCATCCCCACCCCGACCGACAACAACCTGACCTGGACGTTCAAGCTGAAGCCGAACATCAAGTTCGGGCCGCCGGTCAACCGGGTGATCACCTCCAAGGACATCGCCTACGCCTTCCAGCGGATCAACACCGCGTCGCTGGCCGCGCAGTACGGCTTCTACTACTACAACGTGATCAAGGGGATGGACGGCAAGGCCAAGTCGCCCGACACCCCGGTCTCCGGGATCGAGACCCCGGACGACTCCACCATCGTCTTCCACCTCACCAAGCCGACCGGCGACTTCCTGTACCGGCTGGCCATGCCGGCCACTGGGCCGATCCCCCAGGAGGTCGCGAAGTGCTTCCCCAAGGCCGGTGACTACGGCCGCTATGTGATCTCCTCCGGCCCCTACATGATCCAGGGCTCGGACAAGCTCAACATCTCCTCGTGCAAGGCGATGAAGCCGATCTCGGGGTTCGACCCGAGCAAGAAGCTGTACCTGGTCCGCAACCCCAACTACGTCCAGTCGACCGACGACCTGCGCTCCAACTACGTCGACGGCATGAAGATCGACGTCGACACCAACGTCGACGACATCTTCAGCAAGGTCGAGGCGGGCTCGCTGGACGCCTCGCTGATCGACGTGCCGCCCAAGCCGGTGCTGCAGCGCTACCTGACCGACCCCGCCAAGAAGAAGCTCCTGCACAGCAACTCGGGCGACCGGACCTGGTACATCACCATGAACTGGGCCACGCCGCCCTTCGACGACATCCACGTGCGCAAGGCCGTCAACTACATCATCGACAAGGCGGGCATCCAGCAGGCCTGGGGCGGCAGCACGGCCGGCGACATCGCCACCCACATCCTGCCGCCGATCATGTTCAACGGTGCCCTGGGGGCCGACTACGACCCCTACGCCTCGCCGAACCACCGGGGCGACGAGGCCAAGGCCAAGGACGAGATGAAGCAGTCCAAGTACGACAGCAACAAGGACGGCGTCTGCGACTCGCCCAAGTGCAAGAACCTGGTGATGATCAACCGCAACACGCCGGCCTGGGTGGCCTCCGAGCCGGTGGTGGTCAACAGCCTGCAGAAGATCGGCATCGGCGTGAAGCCGCGCGAGTTGGCCAGCAGCGCCGCCTACACCACCATCCAGACGGTGAAGAACCTCATCCCGATCGCCCTCAACGCCGGCTGGGGCAAGGACTACGCCGACCCGTACGCGTTCTTCGGGGAGCTGTTCACCGGGGGCGCGATCATCCCGACCGGCAACACCAACTACGGCCTGGTCGGGCTCACCCCGGCCAAGGCCAAGGACCTCGGCATCCCGTACCCCTCCGGCGTGACCATCCCGAGCCTGGACGCCGACATCGACAAGTGCGAGGTGATCACCGACCCCAACAGCCGCCAGAACTGCTGGATCGACGTTGACAAGAAGACCATGGAAACGGCCGTGCCCTGGGTGCCCTACCTGTGGGCCAAGAACCTCACCGTCACCGGGCAGGGCCTGACCAAGTACGAGTACGACCAGTACTCCGCCTACCTCTCGATCGTGAACGTCGCCGTGAACAACAAGGAGAAGCTCTCGTAAGGGCCGGCTGGGACGCGGGGCCGCTCGCCGGCGGCCCCGCGTCTCCGGACGCGAACGGCTGGTGAACCATGTGGCGCTACATCGTCCGTCGGCTGCTGTGGGTCGTGGTCGTGCTGCTGATTATCACGGCCATCACCTACCTGATCTTCTTCGTGATGCCGCCGGTCGACCCGGCCGTCGCGTTCGCCGGCAAGAACCCCACCCCCGACCAGATCGCCGAGACCAAGCACATCTTCGGGCTCGACAAGCCCATCCCGGTGCAGTACGCGCTGTTCGTCAAGCACCTGTTCCTCGGCGACCAGTACGGCTGGCCGGGGCTCGGGTTCTCCTTCTCCACCCGCTCGCCGGTCCGTGACCAGTTCTTCGATCGCATCGGCGTCACCATCCAGCTCGCCGTGGGCGCGGCGCTGGTCTGGCTGTGCATCGGCATCCCGATCGGGATCGTCTCGGCGATCAAGCGGCGAAGTCTCGTCGACCGCCTAGCCATGGGCTTCGCGCTGTTCTTCGTGTCCGCTCCGGTGTTCTGGCTTGGGTTGATCGCGTTGTGGCTGTTCTGGTTCAAGCTCCGGATCATCCCGGGCACCGGCTACGTGGCTCCCACGGCCGAATTCGGCAGCTGGTTCGGGCACATGATCACGCCGTGGGTCGTGCTCGCCCTGCTGTATGCCGCGTTCTACGCCCGCATGACCCGCGGCAACCTGCTCGAGACCATGGGGCACGACTACATCCGGACCGCCAGGGTCAAGGGCCTGCCCGAGTGGAAGGTGATCCTCAAGCACGGCCTGCGGGCGAGCCTCACCCCGGTGGTGACCCTCCTCGGGCTCGACCTCGGAGCGCTGCTGGGCGGAGCGGTGATCACCGAGACCGTGTTCAACCTCCAAGGCGTCGGGCAGTGGGCGGTCAACTCGGTGTTCCAGGGCGACATCCCGGCGGTCCTGGCGGTCACCGTCGTCGTCGCCGTCGCGGTCACGATGGCGAACCTGATCGTCGACATCATCTACGCGTACCTGGACCCGCGGGTCCGCTACACGTAGGGCCCGTCAGCTCGTCTCCGTGCCGATCGCCGGCGTGGTCGCCGTGGTCGCCTCCTGGCGGATCCCCGGCTTCGCCTCCGCCAGGTTCTCGTCCGGCTCCAGCGGGAAGTGGCAGGCGGCCAGGTCGCCCGAGGCCTTGACCTCCAGCGGCGGCACCTCGTCGACGCAGCGCTGCTGCGCCTTGGGGCAGCGGGGATGGAAGCGGCAGCCCGAGGGCGGGTCGATCGGCGAGGGCACGTCCCCGAGCAGGATGACCCGCTCGCGTTGCCCGGCGAGGTCGGGGTCGGCCACCGGCACGGCCGACAGCAGCGCGCCGCTGTAGGGGTGCTTCGGCTCGGCGTAGAGGCGCTTGGCGTCGGCCAGCTCGACCACCTTGCCGAGGTACATGACCGCCACCCGGTTGGAGACGTGCCGCACCACCGACAGGTCGTGGGCGATGAACACGTAGGTGAGCCGGAACTCGTCCTGCAGGTCCTCGAGCAGGTTGATGACCTGGGCCTGGATCGACACGTCCAGGGCGGACACCGGCTCGTCGCAGATGATCAGCTTGGGGCGCAGGGCGAGGGCACGGGCGACGCCGATGCGCTGGCGCTGGCCGCCCGAGAACTCGGCCGGGAAGCGGTTGTAGTGCTCCGGGTTGAGCCCGACGACCTCCATCAGCTCCTGGACCCGCTGCTTGCGCTCCTTGCCCTCGGCGATGTTGTGGATCTCGAAGGGGTCGCCGATGATCGCGCCGACCCGCTTGCGCGGGTTAAGCGACGAGTAGGGATCCTGGAAGATCATCTGGACCTCGCGCCGCAACGTGCGGAGCCGGCCGCCCTTGAGGTTGGTGATGTCGCGGCCCTCGAACTCGACGGTGCCCTCGGTGACCGGCAGCAGCCGGCAGATCAGCCGGGCCAGCGTGGACTTGCCGCAGCCGGTCTCGCCGACCACCCCGAGCGTCTCGCCCGGGTAGACCTCCAGGTCAACCCCGTCCACCGCGTGCACCCGGCCGACCTCGCGCTGGAAGATGATGCCCTGGGTGATGGGGAAGTACTTCTTGATCCCGGTCAGGCGGACCAGCGGCTCGCGGTCCTGGCCGGCCCGCGTCGGCTCCGCACTCATTGGGTCGGTGCCACCTCCTCGCGCCAGATGCGCTCCTTGTCCTCCAGCGACAGGTGGCAGGCCGACAGGTGGGCCGGGGCCTCCGGGTCGGCCGGCGCGAGCGTCGGCTCCTCCCTGGGGCAGCGGTCGAAGACGTAGGGGCACCTCGGGTGGAACGAGCAGCCGCTGGGCAGGTGGATGAGGCTCGGCGGCAGGCCCCTGATCGGCCGCAGGCGCTCGCCGGTGTGCTCCACCCCGGTCGAGGGCAGCGACTGCAGCAGCCCCCAGGTGTAGGGCATGTGCGGGTGGTAGTAGGCGGTGCGGCGGTCGGCCACCTCCACCGGCTTGCCGCCGTACATGACCAGCACCTGGTCGGCCATGTCGGCGACCACGCCGAGGTCGTGGGTGATCACCACGATGGCGGTGCCGAACTCCTCCTGCAGCCGCTCGATCAGGTCGAGCACCTGCGCCTGGACGGTGACGTCCAGGGCGGTGGTCGGCTCGTCGGCGATCAGCACCGCCGGGTCGAGGGCCAGCGCCATGGC
This sequence comes from Actinomycetes bacterium, assembly GCA_035640005.1. Classification (GTDB taxonomy): domain Bacteria; phylum Actinomycetota; class CALGFH01; order CALGFH01; family CALGFH01; genus DASQWY01. Next base: position 1,283 of record DASQWY010000742.1, on the reverse strand, counting down.
GATCATCGCCCGCTGGCGCATGCCGCCCGAGAACTGGTGCGGGTAGTCGTCGACCCGGCGCTCGGGTCGCGGGATGCCGACCAGGCGCAGCAGCTCGACCGCGCGCTCGTGGGCCTCCTTCTTGGGGGTCTCCTCGTGGGCGCGGATCATCTCGGCGATCTGGGCGCCCACCCTGTAGTACGGGTGGAGGCTGGAGAGCGGGTCCTGGAAGATCATGGCGATCTGCTTGCCCCGGATGGCCCGCAGCTCGGTCGTGTGCATCTTGAGCAGGTTCCTGCCCTGGAAGATGACCTCGCCGGAGACCCGCCCGCCCCGGGCCAGGCCCATGATCGCCAGGTTGGTGACGCTCTTGCCAGAGCCGGACTCGCCCACGATCCCCAGCGTCTCGCCGGGGTCGAGGGTGAAGCTGACGCCGTCCACGGCCTTGACGACGCCGTCGTCGGTGTCGAACTGGACCCGGAGGTCCTTCACCTCGAGCAGTGCCATGCCCACCTCCACCCGAGCCCGCCGCAAGCCCCGCGGCCCCTGCATCATAACGTCCCGCGATGCGCCGCCCTATACGGCCTTGAACTGCTCGAACGGCTGGCGGCAGCGGTTGCACCAGAAGATCGAGCGGCACGGGGTCGGCCCGAACGGGTTCTCCAGGGCGGTGTCCGGCGAGCCGCACCAGGGGCAGGTGGCCCGCGGCCGGGTCTTGATGGTGGCGAACAGCGGCTGCCCGCCGCCGGCGGGGCCGGCCGCGCCGGCCGGGGGCGCGAAGCCGCTGTCGCGCAGCCGGCGCCGCCCCTCGGCGGTGATCCGGTCGGAGGTCCACGGCTCGGCGAAGCTGACCTCGACCTCCACCCGGGGCGCCATGCCGGCCAGGCGCTCGGCGACCGCCTGGCGGATCATGTCGGTCGCGGGGCAGCCCACGAAGGTCGGCAGCAGCTCGACCCGGAGCCGCTCGGCGTCCAGCTCGACCGAGCGGACGATGCCGAGGTCGACCACTGACACGGCCGGGATCTCCGGGTCGGGCACCTCGGCGAGCGCCGCCCAGGCCGCCTCGGCCGTCGCCACCGCCGCGCCGCTCACCAGGTCGCCTCCGGGTCGGACCGGTACACCATCGTGAACTGGCCCCACAGCCAGGCGAAGTCGTCGCCGTGCTGGTGGCGGCCGCCGGCGGGTCGCGGCACGGTCGGCTGCAGGCGCCCGCCGTCCGGCCGGAACGGGAACGGCAGGTCGAGGCGGCGCAGCAGCGGGGCCAGGCCGGCCAGCCAGCGCTGCTCGACCTCGGCGAGCGGCTC
>DASQWY010000741.1:0-4511 GCA_035640005.1 Actinomycetes bacterium | reverse complement strand
GCTGGGTGCCGTCGGCGACGTAGTAGCGCCAGCTGACCCCGTGCTGGTGCAGCAGCCAGGTGAGGTCGGTCCAGGCGTAGCTGGGCCGGCGTTGGGGTCGGGTGAGCCAGTCCCGGATCGCCTCCGGCTGGTCGAGGGCGTTGCGGCAGCTCATGGGGTCGTCGGCGCGGGCGCACCTAGCCGACCAGCCGGAGACCATGAACAGGTGGGCGGGCAGGCTCCAGGTCGCGTCCGGCTGGAACATGTGGTCCTGCAGCACGAAGGCGCGGGCGTAGGCCCAGTAGTTGGGGATGTCGCGGTCGTCCTTGTAGCCGACCACGTCCCGTGACCCGCTGGCCCTGGCCGCGCGGCACACCGGGTTGACGGCGACGCCGCAGCCGATGGAGGCCGCCTGCTGCGCCCGGCGGATGAAGCCGTCCATCTTCCCGCCGTTGATGTCCTGGCGCGCGTCGACGGCGGCGTGGGGGCCGCCACCGACCTGGTCGGTGGGGTCGTGGAAGGGCCGGTCGCAGCCGTGCGCGCGCGGGTCGGGCAGGCACACGACAGGCACCCCGCCACGCATCGGGATGCCGTCGGCGCCGGGGTAGGTGCCGAAGTAGCTGTCGAAGGAGCGGTTCTCCTGCATGACCACCACGACGTGGGCGATCTTGCCGATCCCAACCGGCAGGGTCGGTGGGACCGACGTGCACGCCCCCGCCGCCAGGCACGCGGCCGCGGCGAGTCCAGCAAACCTCCAGGGTCGCCCCACCGGCGCATTCTACGACCGGCGATCCCGGCCGGCGGGACGCGCGCCGGTCACGGCGGCGGCTGAACCGCGTGCCCGCATCCCGGCCTCGACCTCGGCGATGGTGGTCTCGACCACCTTGACCCGCGCGTAGCGTTTGTACTCGGCCTCCACGACGTGCCAGCGGCCCAGCGCGTGGTCGGTCCACTCCAGCCGCATCCTGGGCCGGACGGCGCCCTGGCGGCCGGCACCGGCCTCAGCGCCTCCATGGCACGGTCGCCGCCCATGCCTACGGCAGCCGCACCGTGAACGACTCGCGGTGCGGGCCGGCCTCGTCCTTCCACGACAGCACGATCTGGACGCGCTCGGCCGTCTCCGCCAGCGCTGCCGCGGCTGCCCGGGATCGCCGAGGTCGCCTGGTCGCAGCACGGCCGGGACCTGCTCAAGCTCCTTCAGGCCGTGGACCAGCGGCGGATCGTCCGACCCGACCGGCAACACCGTGGCCCACAGCTCCTGCGCGACTGCCGGGCCGTCGTTGGCGAGGACCAGTTGCAGCGCGGTCGGGGTGCCCGCCACCGTCGCGCTCACGTTGGCGTGCCGCTGGACGTCAACCTGCTCGCGCCGACGTTGCTCTTCGATGGCGGTCAGCCTGGCCTGCAGGCGCCGCTGCCGGTACGCGAGGATGACGGTGATGGCCAGGCTGGCTGCGGCGATGGTGGAGCTGATCGCGTCCCCTGCGTCCATGGCGCCTGGACTCTAGCAGGCCGCGGCGCAGGCCTCCTGCGGGGGTTGGCTCGGGCTCGGGCCAGCGCAGCCACACGGCAGCGTGGGCAGGCAGCCCTCCAGCGCCATGCGGGCAGGTTGACGGCGATCGCCTGCAGCCAGGCGCCGAACCGCCCTGGGTCGGCCAGCCACGGCAGGCACAGGAAGGCCTGCCTGCACGGCGGCCTCGGGCTCGGCCATTAGGCAAACCCAGGCGCCTTCGGGGCGCACTCCAGGGTTGCCAGCGACACGACTTGGGCCCGGCCAGGAGCTCGGCTGCGGCGCGATGCGGACCACGCGGTCGTCCTGCGTCGTTTCGTCTTCCCAAACGGCCGCGGAGCTGAACCAGATCCCGCCAGCGCCGACCGCCGGGTAGATCGGCCCGACGGGCAGCCGTCAGACGCGCCCTAGTCCACCCCGGCATCGGCGGGGCGATCGCCCCATGGCGGCGGGGTAGGGCTGTTGGCCGGCCGCCGCATGCTGCCATGGTCGTTCAAGGCGTGACCTGCCGGAATTCTGCCGTTTCTCTCACCGGCGCCTCATCTGCCGGGTGTCAGGCTGCGTCGTGGAGCGGGGGCGTGGTCGGGAGGATGCGATGCAATCGCTCACCCCGTTGGCAGGACGGCAGGCCTCGCAGGATCCGACCCCGGGCGCCACCATCACGGTGTCGCGGTCCAAGGGCAGGCGCAATGCGCTGCGGGCCTACCGGGTGGTCGTGGACGGGAAGGCGGTCGCCCGGCTCCGCCGGGGGCAGATGCAGGTCATCGCCGTCGGCCCTGGACGGCACCGCCTGCATGCGCGGCTGGACTGGTGGTTGCGCTGCCCCGAGGTGGCGGTGGAGTTGGGCCCTGGGGAGCGGGCCGAGTTCGTCTGCTCCGCGCGTGGCGGCGCCCTGGAGGGCGGGTTCCCGGTCGAGTCAGCTCCCGGCCGCTACTGGAGTTCACGCGCGCACGATGACGGGAGCACTGTTCCGCCGGCCGGGTATTTGGCATGGTCGCCGGTGGCTTGAGAGGTGCAAGCTTATGGGCGATAGAACGCCGATCTCACCAGTTGCGCTCTTCGGGTGGAGTCTGGTGCTTCACCGGTGGTTGTGGTCCGTACCGACCGTGAGGCCAGGGGCCACTCGGGAACCAGACGCACGTCGGTGACGAGGGCTCCGAGCCGGTCGAGGGAGCATATGGCTAAGGTTGCCGGTGCCGATCACCTGCGCTGGATCACCGCTAACGACCTGAATCGGAGCCGCACGAGCCGGAACGTTGGCGACCTGCTTGCTGCCATTGGGCCCCTTCAGGGCGCGGGTGCCAAGCGGCTGCTGGACATCGGCTGCGGCTACGGTGGCCTCGCCAAGCTCGTCGGCGACGTGATCGGTGCCGAGGAAGTCCACGGGGCCGACATCGACGAAGCGGTGATGGCGGAAGCGCGCGGCAAAGGCGTGCGAGCGGTCGTCCTCGACGTCGGGGCGCAGCCGTTGCCCTACCCAGCGGGCCATTTCGACCTGGTCATGTCCCTGGGCATGATGGACTACCTACCGACGTTCGACGGCATGATCCGGGAGATCCATCGGGTGGTGCGTCCTGCGGGGAGCGTCCTGATAGCCTTGCCAAACCTGGGGAGCTGGCACAACCGGGCGATGCTGTTGCTTGGCTACCAACCCCGAGACATTGAGATCTCCAGCCAAACCCTGGCCGGCGTTCCGCGGCGCTTCTACCAGGGGGAGCAGCCAGCCGGCCACCTCCACACCGCCACGGCGCGAGCGTTCACGGAGCTGATGGCGTTCCACGGGTTCCGTTGTGTTCGACTCTCCGGTGGCCGTCCCACCATGCGGGCGGTCAAACCGTGGCTCGAAATCATCGACCGAGCCATGACCAAGCGCCCCACCCTGGCCCGCAGGTTCTACTACCTGGGCCAGAAGCAGACGGCCTGAGCGGACAGACCGGTGGAAGCCGCAGCGCAGGGTCATGACGCGTCCCCGCCCGTGAGCGTGGTGGTGCCCACCCGGGACCGACCCGAGCTGCTCAGGCGGGCTGTTGGGAGCGTCCTCGGCCAGTCGTATCCCGGTGTGGTCGAGTGCATCGTGGTCTTCGACCAGTGTGAGCCCAACCTGGCCTGGGGAGAGCTGGACGAGCGGCGGCAGCTGCGCTGCACGAGGAACCAGCGCAGCCCTGGACTGGCCGGCGCGCGCAACACCGGCATCATGATCGCCGAGGGTGAACTCGTCGCCTTCTGCGACGACGACGACGAGTGGCTACCTGACAAGCTGTCTGAGCAGGTCGCTCGCCTGTCGGAGGAGCCGGAGGCGGCCGTGGCTGGCTGCGGGATCCTGATCGACCACGACGGGCGCAGTCATCGACGCGTGCCGCCGACGGACCATGTCAGCCTGCGGCAGCTTCTCGGCTCACGGATGATGGAACTGCACCCCTCTACGTTGCTGGTGCGTCGGCGGGCGCTGCTCGACGGGATCGGCCCCCTCGACGAGGCGATCCCTGGTAGCTATGCCGAGGACTACGAGTGGCTGCTGCGGGCGGCGCGGTTCGGTTCGATCCTTACCGTCCGAAAGCCCCTGGTCCGGGTGTACTGGCACCGCCGCTCGTTCTTCTCCGACCAGTGGGAGGCGATGATCGCCGCCTGCCTCTACCTGCTCGACAAGCATGCGGCGCTGCGGCGGGAACCCCGTTGGATGGCGCGCATCTCCAGCAGGATCGCCTTCGCCTACGCGGCCTGTGGCCAGGGTCGGGCGGCTCGCCGATGGGCCCGGCAGAGCATGGCCGCAAATCCTTGGGAGCGCCGCGCTTGGGCCGCCTACCTGGTGAGCCTGCGCCTCCTCAGCCCCCAAACGGCCCAGTGGCTGGCCAACAGGGTAGGCCGAGGGCTGTAAGGCTGAGCCGAGCCATGGCCTGACAAGACCCCTCCATGGCGAGGTTGGACGACGCCGCGCACCCGTACGAACAGCTGGCGACGGCGACCGATTCATCAAGCAGGATCCGACCACCAGCTGCTTCCTCTCTCTCTCTCTCTCTCTCTCTCT
>DASQWY010000740.1:0-6113 GCA_035640005.1 Actinomycetes bacterium | reverse complement strand
GTGGCCACCGCCGGCATCGGCGTGCTGGTCCTGGTCGGGGTGGGGGCGTTCGCGACCGCCCCGGCCTCGCGCGCCTGGCGCGGCCAGCGCCGCGAGCCGGACTGGCTGGGGCCGCTGCGCAGCCCCGGGATCCGCACGGTGATCGCCGCGATCGTGGTGCTGGCGTTCGCCTTCGGCATGATCGAGGTGGCCGTGCCGGCGGTGGCCGAGCGGCTCGGCAGCCGCACCCTCGCCGGCCCGCTGCTGGCCCTGTGGGGGGCGGGCAGCATGCTCGGCGGCGTGCTGCTCGGCGGGCGTGGCGGCGCCGCCGGGCCCGAGCGGCGCCTGGTCCGCCTGCTGGCGCTGGTCGCCGCCGGCATCGCCCTGCTCGCGGTGGTCTCCGGCCGGGTGTCGGTCGCTGCCTGCATGGTCGCCGCCGGGATCGGCATCGCCCCGGCGATCGCCTGCCTGTACGTGCTGGTCGACCGGCTCGCCCCCGCCGGCTCGGTCACCGAGGCGTTCACCTGGCTGACCAGCGCGTTCGCGGCCGGGACCGCGGTGGGCAGCGCGCTGGGCGGCGCCGTGGTCCAGCACGCCGGCACCGACGCCGCCTTCCTGACCGCGGCGGCCGCCGCGCTCGGCGCCGCGGCGCTCGCCCGCGCCCGCCGCCCCAGCCTCGCCGCCCGCCCGCTGGCGGCCGCCGGGGCGGCCGCGGACGGCTGAGCCGGCCTCAGGAGGCCAGGAACCGGTCGACGCGATCGAGGAACCGTTGCCGCTGCGAGAGCAGGAAGAACATGTGGCCGCCGCGGAACACCTCCAGCTGGGAGCCGGCGATGCCGGCGTGCATGCGCTCGGCCAGCGCCAGCGGCAGGGACCGGTCCCGCCGGCCGTGCAGGATCAGCGTCGGCGCTCGCAGCCGGCCCAGCCGGCCGGCGGCGTCGTACCCGACGGCGGCCTGGCGTTGCCGCCGGTGCGCGTACCGCGGCTGCGGGTACCTGCCGCGCAGCCCCGGGATCCACTGCAGCGGGGTGAGCAGCCGCATCGGCACCGACATGTGGACCTTCCCGCGGCCGGTGGCGGAGGTGGCGACCAGGACCAGCTTGTCGACCCGGCTCGGCTGCGACAGCGCCACCTCCAGCGCGATCCGCCCACCCATGGAGAAGCCGACCAGGTGGGCCCGCGGGATGGACAGCGCGTCCATGAGACCGATCGTGTCCTCGGCCAGCAGCCCGATCGTGTAGGGGACGTCCGGCTTGTCGGTGCGGCCGGCGCCGCGATTGTCGAACGCCACCACCCGGTAGCGGCGCGCGAGCCAGCCGGTCAGCCGGTCGAGCAGCGTCATGTCCGCGCCCAGGCCGCCGATCAGCAGCAGCGGCTCGCCGCTGCCGTGCACCTCGTAGTACATGTTGATGTCGCCGACCCGCGCCGTGGGCATGTTCCCGACCATACCAACGGAATGAACGGCGCCGGCCGCCTGTTTGCCCCTGCGAGACGACGGAGGGAGCGCACCACCAGATGATGAGCCCGGGCCGCTGGATGGGCGGCATGCACTCGTTCCGGCTGGACGACTCGGTCACCAAGCAGAAGCTGGCGCCGGGGACGATCCGCCGGATCATCTGCTTCGCCGTGCCCTACCGCTGGCTGATCGTGACCCTGCTGGTCCTGCTGGTCGGCGACGCCGGCATCAGCGCGGTCAACCCCCTGATCTACCGGGCGATCATCAACCAGGGCATCCTCGGCCGCGACGCCGGCCTGGTGGTGACCCTGGCGCTGGTGGTGGCCGGGATCGCGGTGGTCGGCGCGGGCCTGGGGCTGGTCGAGCGCTACTTCTCCTCCCGGATCGGCGAGGGGCTGATCTTCGACATGCGCTCGCAGGTGTTCGCCCACGTGCAGCGCATGCCGATCGCCTTCTTCTCCCGCACCCAGACCGGCGCGCTGATCAGCCGGCTCAACAACGACGTGCTGGGCGCGCAGCAGGCGTTCACCGGCACCCTCACCAACGTCGTCAGCAACGTCTTCTCAGTGGCGATCACCCTGGTGGTGATGTTCACCCTGTCCTGGCAGATCACCCTGGTGGCGCTGGTGCTGCTGCCGCTGTTCGTGGCGCCGGCACGGTGGATGGGCCGCAAGCTGCAGGCGATCACCCGCGAGGGCTACAACCTCAACGCGGCCATGAACACCACCATGAGCGAGCGCTTCAACGTCGCCGGCGCCCTGCTCTCCAAGCTGTACGGGCGGCCGGACGAGGAGGACACGGCCTTCCGGGACAAGGCCAGCCGCGTCCGCGACATCGGCATCACCCAGGCGATGTACGGGCGGGTGTTCTTCACCTCGCTGATGCTGGTCGCCTCGCTGGCGACCGCGCTGGTCTACGGCTGGGGCGGCTGGCTGGCGGTGCGGGGCGCGCTCGACGTCGGCACGGTGGTGGCGCTGACCTCCTACCTGATGCGGCTGTACGGGCCGCTGACCTCGCTGTCCAACGTCAACGTCGACGTGATGACCGCGCTGGTCTCGTTCGAGCGGGTCTTCGAGGTGCTCGACCTGGAGCCGATGGTGGCCGACAGGCCAGGCGCCGAGGAGCTGCCGAACGGCGCCGCCACGGTCGAGTTCGAGCACGTCGACTTCCGCTACCCCATGGCCGAGGAGGTGTCGCTGGCGTCGCTGGAGAGCGTCGCCAAGCTCGACACCACCATCGACAAGCAGGTCCTGCACGACGTCAGCTTCCGGGCGGAGCGCGGCGAGCTGGTCGCCCTGGTCGGTCCCTCCGGCGCCGGCAAGACCACCATCAGCCAGCTGGTCACCCGCATGTACGACGTGACCGGCGGTGCCGTCCGGGTCGGCGGCCGCGACGTGCGCGACGTGACCCTCACCTCGCTGCGGGGCGCGGTCGGCGTGGTCACCCAGGACGCGCACATGTTCCACGACAGCATCCGGGCCAACCTGCTGTACGCCCGGCCGGACGCGACCGAGCTGGAGCTGTGGGAGGCGCTGCGCGCCGCCCAGCTCGGCGACCTGGTCGCCCTGCTGCCCGACGGGCTCGACACGGTCGTCGGCGACCGCGGCTACCGGCTGTCGGGCGGGGAGAAGCAGCGGCTCGCGATCGCCAGGCTGCTGCTCAAGGCGCCCGGCATCGTCGTGCTCGACGAGGCCACCGCCCACCTGGACTCCGAGTCCGAGGTCGCCGTCCAGCGGGCCCTCAAGACCGCCCTCGCCGGCCGCACCTCCCTGGTCATCGCCCACCGGCTGTCGACCGTCCGCGAGGCCGACCGCATCCTGGTGGTCGACGACGGCCGCGTGGTCGAGCGCGGACGCCACGACGAGCTGCTGGCGGCCGGCGGGCTGTACGCCGAGCTGCACCGCACCCAGTTCGAGCGCCAGGGCAGGCCAGAGCAGCAGCAGGCCGTCGCCGGCCCGCGCAGCCCCGACCCGCTCGCCACCCCCGCCCCGGCCCGCGAGGCCTGACCCGCCCGACGAGCGGTCACGGCCGGGTCCCGGCGGGGCCACCGGGCGGGTATCGTCCGGCCATGCGGGAGGAGTTCGAACGCTGCTTCGGCGGGCTGGCCGCGATCGGCCGCGACCCGGCCGGCGGCTGGACGCGGCTGGCCTGGACCGCCGCCGACCGGGCGGCCAGGGACTGGTTCGCGGCCGAGGCGGCCGCGCTCGGGCTCGACCTGGAGCGCGACCCGGCCGGCAACCTGTGGGCCTGGTGGGGCGGGCGCGGGCCGGGCGCGCTGGCGGTCGGCAGCCACCTGGACACGGTGCCGGGCGGCGGCGCCTTCGACGGCGCCCTCGGGGTGGTGAGCGCGCTGGTCGCGGTCGGCGCCCTGGCCAGGGCCGGGGCGGTGCCGCGCCGGCCGGTGGCGGTGGTCGCCTTCGCCGACGAGGAGGGTGGCCGCTTCGGGGTCGCCACCTTCGGCAGCCGGCTGCTGGCCGGAGCGCTCGACCCGGCCGCCGTGCTCGACCGGACCGACCGCGACGGGACCACCCTGGCGGCCGCGCTGCGCGAGGCCGGCCTGGACCCGGCCGCGCTGCGGCCCGACCCGGCGCGGCTGCGAGGCCTCGCCGCCGTGGTCGAGCTGCACGTCGAGCAGGGCCGCGGGCTGGTCGACCGCGGCGTCCCGGTGGGCCTGGCCAGCGGCATCTGGCCGCACGGGCGCTGGCGGCTGGAGCTGGCCGGCGAGGCCAACCACGCCGGCACCACCCGCCTGCCCGACCGCCGCGACCCGGTGCTCGGCGTGGCCGCGGCCGCGCTGGCGGCCAGGGCCGCGGCGGCGGAGCATGGCGCGGTCGCCACCGTCGGCCGGGTGGAGGTCGAGCCGAACTCGACCAACAGCGTGGCCGCGCGGGCGCGGGCGTGGCTGGACGCGCGCGCGGCCGACGACGCCACCCTGGACGCCGTGGTCGCCGAGGTCGGCCGGGCGGTCGAGCGGGCCGCCGCCGAGCACCGGCTGGAGGCGGCGGTCGCCTGCGAGTCGCGCAGCCCGGCGGTCGCCTTCGACCGCCAGCTCATCGCCCGGCTGGCCGGGGTGCTGCGCGGCCGCGGCCTGGACCCGGTGGAGCTGCCCACCGCCGCCGGCCACGACGCCGGCGCCCTGGCCGCCGCCGTGCCGGCCGCGATGCTGTTCGTCCGCAACCCGACCGGCACCAGCCACAGCCCGGCCGAGCACGCCGAGGAGCCCGACTGCCTGGCCGGCGTGGACGCCCTCGCCGCCGCGATCGAGGAGCTGGCATGCCGCTGACGGCGTGGCACGCGGAGCTGGCCTGGCTCGGCCCGGAGCAGGGGGTCGCCGGCCGGGTGCTGGTGGAGGCCGACGGCGACCGGATCGTGGCGGTCACGCCCGGGACCGACCCGCCGCCGGGGGCGGTGCGGCTGCCCGGGTTGACCGTGCCCGGCCTGGCCAACGCCCACTCGCACGCCTTCCACCGCGCCCTGCGGGGCCGCGCCCAGCGTGGCGGCGGCGACTTCTGGAGCTGGCGGGAGCGCATGTACCAGCTCGCCGGCCGCCTGGACCCCGACCGCTACCTGGCGCTGGCCCGTGCTGCCTACGCCGAGATGGCGCTGGCCGGTGTCGCCGCCGTCGGCGAGTTCCACTACCTGCACCACGACCAGGGCGGCCGCCGCTATGCCGACCCCAACCGCATGGGCCTGGCGCTCGCCGAGGCCGCCCGGGACGCCGGCGTGCGGCTCACCCTGATCGACACCTGCTACCTGCGGGCCGGCCTGGACGGGGAGCCGCTCGCCGGCACGCAGCTGCGCTTCGGCGACGGCTCGGCCGCCGCCTGGGCCGAGCGGGCCGGCGCCCTGCGGGATGGCCCCGGGCTGCGGGTCGCCGCCGGCATCCACAGCGTCCGCGCGGTCGACCCCGCCGCCATGGCCGAGGTGGCCGCCTGGGCGGCCGGGCGGTCCGCCCCGCTGCACCTGCACCTGTCGGAGCAGCCGGCCGAGAACCAGGCGTGCCTGGCGGCCACCGGCCGCACCCCCGCCGGGGTGGCCGCCGCCGCGGGGGCGCTCGGCCCGCGCACCACCGCCGTGCACGCCACCCACCTGACCCCCGGCGACCTGCGCCTCCTGGGCGGCTCGCGGACCGCCGCGTGCCTGTGCCCGACCACCGAGCGCGACCTGGCCGACGGGATCGGCCCGGCGGCCGCGCTGGCGGCGGCGGGCAGCCCGCTGTGCGTCGGCTCCGACAGCCACGCGGTCGTCGACCTGTTCGAGGAGGCGCGCGCCATCGAGCTGGACGAGCGGCTGGCCAGCGGCCGGCGCGGCCACCACCGGCCGGCCGACCTGCTGGCGGCGGCCACCGAGGGCGGCATGGCCGCGCTCGGCTGGGAGGCGGGGCGGCTGGCCCCCGGCCGCCTGGCCGACCTGGTCGCCGTCGACCTGGGCTCGCCGCGGCTGGCGGGCGCGACCGCCGGCCAGCTGGTCGACCAGGTCGTGTTCGCCGCCACCGCCGCCGACGTCACCGACCTGGTGGTCGGCGGCCGCCAGGTGGTCGCCGGCCGCCGCCACCTGCTGGTCGGCGACGTCGGCCGGGCCCTGGCCGAGGCCATCGCCGCGCTCGACCTGGACCAGGACGGCTGAATCAGCGGCCGGGGCGGCCGAGGACGGCGGCGAGCAGGGCCTCGGCGGTCGG
>DASQWY010000739.1:0-15925 GCA_035640005.1 Actinomycetes bacterium | reverse complement strand
GGGCGCTGCTGGTCCAGGAAGCGGGCGGTGGCCAGCGCCGAGGTCCAGATCGCCTCGGGCGGCACCGGCAGGCCCGCGGCCGCCAGCCGCGCGGCCAGGTCGCGAGGGGTGTAGATGGAGTTGTTGGTCAGCACCAGGAAGCGGTGCCCGGTCTCCTGCAGCCGCGCCAGGAACCGGTCGGCGCCGGGGATCGGCCGCTCCTCTCGGACGAGCACGCCGTCCATGTCCATCAGGTAGTTCTCGATCGTGCCGCTCATGGTCTGGTTCGCTCTCCAGCTCAGATTGTGATTCAGTTCACATGATGCCCGGCCACGGTAACGGCCCGGTTGCGAGGCCGCAAGCATTGGGTGACGCCACGGCGGCGGCCCAAACCAGGCTCAGCCCGCGGCCGTGGCCGCGCCGCTCGGCACCGCCGCCGCCTCGCCCTCGACCCGCCCGATCGACTTGGCCACGATCACGCAGGCGGCCGTCACCAGGATCCCGGCGACCAGCGCGACCAGGCACAGTCAAGGGCCAATCCGGACGGACCGGCGCAGGGAGTACCTTGTCGGCGGCTGTCGACGCGTCCCGGGGGTGCCCAACATGCCCGTCCACCGGCTGAACCACGCCGTCCTGTACGTGCGCGACGTCGAGCGCAGCGTCGCCTTCTACGGCGACCTGCTCGGCTTCCGTCAGGTGATGGGCTTCCCCGGGGCGGCGTTCCTGCAGGCGCCCGGGTCGACCAACGACCACGACCTCGGCCTGTTCCAGCTCGGCCCGGCGGCCGGGCCGTCCCAGGCCGGCCGCGCCACCGTCGGCCTGTACCACCTGGCCTGGGAGGTCGACACCCTCGCCGAGCTGGAGCGGCTGGCGGGCCGCCTGGGCGAGGCCGGCGCGCTGGTCGGCGCCTCCGACCACGGCACCACCAAGAGCCTGTACGCCAAGGACCCCGACGGCCTGGAGTTCGAGGTCGCCTGGGTGGTCCCGGCCGGCCTGCTTGACCAGGACGCCCTGGCCGCCCGCGAGCGGATCGGGCCGCTGGACCTCGACCGCGAGAAGCGCCGCTACGGCGCCGAGACCCGGGGCGGGGTCGGCATCTCGGTCCCCGACCCGGCCCAGGCCTAGGCCGCCGGCCCCCGGGACCGCCGGTAGGCGAACTTCCGGTGCGGGGCGGGCACGAACCCGGAGATGCCTGCGCCGCCGGCGCGCAGCAGGCCGACGAAGCGGCCGGGGTCGCCCGGGTTGCCGGCGAACATGTCGTAGTGCATGGGCACGGCGGCGTCCACCCCGGCCCTGGCGGCCAGGTCGGCCGCCTCGCGCTCGTCGAGGTTGCCAACCACGTCCTGCGCCTCGCGGGCGGCGTCGCGCCCGTTGACGGGCAGCAGGGCGAGGTCGACGTCCAGCTCCCGTAGGCGTGGCGCCAGCTCCGGGTAGTCGATGGTGTCGCCGGCGTGGTAGACGCGGGCGCCGCCGAGGTCGACCACGTAGCCGAGGTAGCGGCAGGCGCCGCCGGACAGCGCCTCCCCGAAGTTGTAGGCGTCGGCGACGTGCACCCCGTGCCGCGCCGGCAGCGGCGTCACCTCGGCCTCGCCGAGCCGCAGCCGCTCCCCCGGCTCGGCGCCGACCACCCGCGCGGGCGGCAGCCCGCCCCCGGCACCGGTCACCTGGTCGACGATCGGCGCCGGGACGACGAACGTCGCCGCCGGGGAGCCGGCGGCCAGCTCCGGCCAGGCGGGCAGGTCCAGGTGGTCCCAGTGCTCGTGGGTGGCGAGCACCCCGTCCAGGTCGTGGAAGCTGGCGGCGCCGAGCGTCGCCGGGGTCTGCCGGTCGGGGTGCGGCGACAGGAAGGCGTCCAGCAGCAGGCTGGTCCGGCCGGCCTGCAGCAGGAAGCCCGCCTGCCCGAGCCAGGTCAGCAGCAGCCCGTCGGCCGCGTCAGCCATGCGCTGACCGTAGGGCGCGGCCTCGGCGGCTGTCAACGCGGGGGGAGCACGGCGGCGGGGTCGGACAGCACCTCCCGCACGACCGCGCCGGCGGCGCCGCGCACGGCGGCGTCCGGGCCGAGGCGGGAGGCGAGCACGCGCACCGGCGCCCAGCGCTGCGCGACCACCCGCTCCCGCAGCCCCGCCGCCAGCGGCTCCCGCAGCCACGGCTCCAGCAGGGTGTAGAGGCCGCCGAGCACCACCGTCCCAGGGTCGAGCAGGTTGGCGGTGGCGGCCACGGCGATGCCGAGCGCGCGCCCGGCCGTCTCGATCGCCTGGACGGTCCGCGGCTCGCCGCCGCGCGCCCTGGCCAGCAGCTCGGCGAGCGAGCCGCCGACCCGCCCCATGCTGGTGGCGACCTCGCCGGTGACGCCGGCGGCGCGCAGGATCGCCTCCTGGCCGGCGACTTGCTCCAGGCAGCCGTGCGAGCCGCAGCGGCACGGCGGCCCGCCGGGGTCGACGGTGACGTGGCCGATCTCGCCGGCGAACCCGCGCAGCCCGCGGAACAGCTCGCGCCCGACCACCACGCCGCCGCCGACGCCGATCTCGCCGGAGACGTGGATGAAGTCGGTCAGGCCGTCGTGGCCGCCGAACCACAGCTCGCCGAGGGCCGCCAGGTTGGCCTCGTTCTCGACCGTGACCGGCACGTCGGGCGGGGTGAGGCGGCCGGTGAGGAACTCCGCCACGGGCACGTCCACCCAGCCGAGGTTGGGCGCGAGCCGCAGCAGCCCCTGCTCCGGCTCGACCAGGCCGGGCACGGCCACCGCCAGCCCCGCGACCGTGAGCCCCTCGGCGCCGGCCGCGTCCATGGCGCCGCGCGCCATCCGCACCGCCCGCGCCAGCACCCGGCCGGGGGACTGCCCGCGGTTGTCGTCGGCCCGCGTGCGCAGGTAGCGGACCTCGCCGGCCAGGTCGGTGACGCAGGCGGCGATGTAGTCGACGTTGATCTCCACGCCGAGCCCGACCAGCCCGGCCCGGTTGATCACCAGCGCGCTGCCCGGCCGGCCGACCTCGCCGCGGGCCTCCGGGCCGAGCTCGGTGACCAGCCCGGCCTGCAGCAGGTCGTCGACCAGGCTGGAGACGGTCGCCTTGGTCAGGCCGGTGACCGAGGCGACGCGCGCCCGAGAGATCGGCCCGCCGCCGGCGATGTGCTGCAGCACCAGGGCGAGGTTGTGGCGCCGCAGGGTCTGCTGGCGCGCGGGCGAGCGCCGCGGGTTCACCAGCATCGCCCGACCCCCCGTCCGCTCCCGTGCGGGGACGCCGTCCGCCCGGGACGCCCCGCCGATCGTCATCCTGGCACCTCCGTTGGGACGCCGCGACCGGTCAGCCGACCGGCACCCCCGGCTCGAGCAGCCCGCTGGTGGCGCCCTCGCGGACCTCGGCGTAGCGCTCCCGCACGGCCGCCCCGTGGCCGGCCGCCTCGGGGGCGTGGACGGTCGCCCGCCCCAGCGGCCAGGCCGGCGGCGCGGGCGTGCCTGCCAGCGCCCAGGCCGCCTGGCGGGCGGCGCCCCGCGCCACGTACTCGGCCGGCTCCGGCACCTCGACCGGCGCGCCGAGCACCTGTGGCGCCAGCGCCTGCACCGCGGCCGAGCGGCTGCCCCCGCCGACCAGCAGGATGCGCCGCACCGGGACGCCCTGGGCGCGCAGCGCGTCAAGCCCGTCGGCGAGCCCGCACAGCACGCCCTCGACCGCCGCCCTGGCCAGGTTCTCCGGCGCCATGTTGGCCAGCCGCAGCCCGGCCAGCAGGCCGCTGGCGGCGGGCAGGTTCGGGGTCCGCTCGCCGTCCAGGTAGGGCAGCAGCACCAGGCCGCCGGCGCCGGGCGGGGCGGCCAGCGCCAGCCGGTCCAGCGCCGGCAGGTCGACGCCGAGCATGGCGGCGGCCGCGCCGAGCACCCGGGCGGCGTTGAGGGTGCACACCAGCGGCAGGAAGCGCCCGGTGGCGTCGGCGAAGCCGGCGACGATGCCGCTCTCGTCGTGGGTGGGCGCCTCGTGGACGGCGAACACGGTGCCGCTGGTGCCGACGGACACGACCACGTCGCCGGGTCCGGCGCCGAGCCCGAGCGCGGCGGCCATGTTGTCGCCGGTGCCGGCGGAGACCGCCGCGCCCGTCCGCGTCTGGCCGGCGGCCTCGCTGGGCGCCAGCACGCGCGGCAGCGCCGGCACCCGGCCGAACGCCAGCTCCAGCAGGTCGCCGCGGTAGTCACCGCTGCTCGGCGACCAGTAGCCGGTGCCGGAGGCGTCGCCGCGGTCGGTCACCGCCTCGCCCTGACCGGCCAGCCGCCAGCTCACCCAGTCGTGCGGCAGCAGCACCGCGGCGACCCGCCTGGCCAGGTCGGGCTCGTGCTCGGCCAGCCAGCGCAGCTTGGTGACGGTGAAGCTGGCCACCGGCACCGACCCGACCGCGCGCGCCCAGGCCGCCGGTCCGCCCAGCTCGCGCACCAGGCCGGCGGCGGCCGCGGCCGAGCGGACGTCGTTCCACAGCAGCGCCGGCCGCACCACCGCGCCGGCCTCGTCGAGGGTGACCATGCCGTGCTGCTGGCCGCCGACGGCGACCGCATCGGCGCGCTCGAGCAGGCCCGCCCCGGCGGTGGCCAGCGCCCGCCACCACGCCTCCGGGTCGACCTCGGTGGCGTCGGGGTGCGGGGCCGAGCGCTCCGCCAGGACGCGGCCGTCGTCGGCGTCGCAGACGACGACCTTGGTGGACTGGGTCGAGCAGTCGACCCCGGCGACGGTGGGCATCGCTGCGCCCTCCCATGCAACGGCGGCGGACCAGACGCCAAGCTGATTCGTATGTCCGCCAAACATACTCCTTCGCAGGCTGGTGGGACGAGCCCCACCTCTCGCGAGCGTCTGGTCCGGTTGCGGGCCATACGGGCGAGGAGCCGGCGTATTGACACCCCGGCGCAGCCTATGCTTAGTTCGTCGGGTAACCTGACGAATTCCGGCTCACGGCCCGGCGACCAGGGGTAGGGGCGGACATGGCGCAGGACGCGGGGGCCCCGCCCCCGGGCGACGGGGACCTCCTCGGCATCGGGATGGTCGGCTATGCCTTCATGGGCAGGGCCCACTCCCAGGCCTGGCGGACGGTCGGGCACTTCTTCGACCTGCCCCGCTCCCCCCGCATGGCGGCCATCTGCGGCCGCGACCGCGCCGCCGTGGCGGCGGCCGCCGAGCGGCTCGGCTGGGCGGCCTGGGAGACCGACTGGAAGCGGCTGGTCGACCGGGACGACGTCGAGCTGGTCGACGTCTGCACCCCCGGGTCCAGCCACGCCGAGATCTCGATCGCGGCCCTGGAAGCCGGCAAGCACGTGCTGTGCGAGAAGCCGCTGGCCAACACCGTGGAGGAGGCGCGGGCGATGGCCGCGGCCGCCGACCGCGCCGCCGCCCGCGGGGTGCGGGCGATGGTCGGGTTCAACTTCCGGCGGGTCCCGGCGGTGGCGCTGGCGCGGGAGCTGGTGGCCGCCGGCCGGCTCGGCACCGTCCGCCAGGTCCGCGCCGCCTACCTGGCCCCGCACGCGGTCGACCCCGCGTTCCCGCTGGCGTGGCGCTTCCGGGCCGAGGCGGCCGGCTCGGGCGCGCTGGGCGACCTCGGCGCCCACGCCGTCGACCTGGCCCAGCACGTGGCCGGCGACCGCATCGCCGGGGTGGCCGCGCTGACCGGCACCTTCGTCAAGGAGCGGCCGCTGCCCGACGGCAGCGGCAGCGGGCCGGTCACCGTCGACGACGCCGCCCTGTTCGTCGCCCGCTTCGGCGGCGGCGCGCTCGGCAGCTTCGAGGCGACCCGGCTGGCGGCCGGGCACGCCGAGGGCCTGCGGGTGGAGGTCAACGGCTCGCTGGGCAGCCTGATCTGGGAGCTCGAGTCACTCAACCACCTGCTGTTCTTCGACGGCGCCGGGGAGCGGGCCACGCAGGGTTTCCGGCGCATCCAGGTCACCAGGGCCGAGCACCCCTACGCGGCGGCGTGGTGGCCGGACGGGCACACCATCGGCTACGAGCACACCTTCACCCACGAGGTGCGCGACCTGCTGGAGGCGATCGCGCGGGGCGCCGACCCGGCGCCGACCTTCGCCGACGGGCTGCAGGTGCAGCAGGTGCTGGACGCGGTGCTGCGCAGCGCGTCGTCCGGCTCGGCCTGGACGGAGGTGGGGACATGAGCGACTACCAGCCGACCCGGGCCGACCGGTTCAGCTTCGGGCTGTGGACGGTCGGCCACCCGGGCTTCGACCCCTTCGGCGACCCGGTGCGCCCCTGGCTGGACCCGGTCGAGACCGTCCACCGCCTCTCCGACCTGGGCGCCTACGGGGTCAGCTTCCACGACGACGACCTGCTGCCGCCCGGCTCGGACGGCAGCGCCGCCGACCGGGCCAAGGCCCTGGAGCGCTTCCGCCGGGCGCTGGACGAGACCGGCATGGTGGTGCCGATGGCGACCACCAACCTGTTCCGCCACCCGGTCTTCCGCGAGGGCGCCTTCACCGCCAACGACCCGGCCGTGCGCCGCCACGCGATCCGCAAGACGCTGGCCAACGTCGACGTGGCCGCCGAGGTCGGCGCCGGCACCTACGTCTGCTGGGGCGGCCGCGAGGGCTGCGAGTCCGACACCAAGGACGTGCGCGCCGCGCTGGACCGCTACAAGGAGGCGATGGACCTCCTCTGCGGCTACGTGCTGGAGCGCGGCTACCGGCTGCGCTTCGCCATCGAGCCCAAGCCGAACGAGCCGCGCGGCGACATCTTCCTGCCCACCATCGGGCACGCGCTGGCGTTCATCGACCGCCTGGAGCACCCGGAGCTGGTCGGGCTCAACCCGGAGGTCGGCCACGAGACCATGGCCGGGCTGAACTTCCACCACGGCGTCGCGCAGGCGCTGTGGGCCGGCAAGCTGTTCCACATCGACCTCAACGCCCAGCGCGGCCCCCGCTACGACCAGGACTACCGCTTCGGCTCCGAGGACCAGAAGAACGCCTTCTTCCTGGTGGACCTGCTGGAGCGCGGCGGCTACCAGGGGCCCCGCCACTTCGACGCCCGTGCCTACCGCACCGAGGACGCGGACGGCGTCTGGCAGTTCGCGCGCGGCTGCATGCGCACCTACCTGATCCTCAAGGAGCGGGCGGCGGCGTTCCGGGCCGACCCGGAGGTCGCCGAGGCCATGGCCGCCGCGGGCGTGCCGGACCTGGCGACACCCACCCTCCGGGCGGGGGAGACCCTCGACGAGCTGCGAGCCGCCGAGCAGTCGTTCGACCCCGACGCCGCCGCCCGTCACGGGCGCGGCTACGAGCGCCTCGACCAACTCGTCGTCGACCACCTGCTGGGAGCACGCTGACCGGCTCGTCACCAACGAACGAGCCGACGAAGGGAGGCCTCATGCACCAGACCCGCTCGCGACGCGGGCCCACCCGCGCGGCCGCACGCCTCGGCTCGGCGCTCCTGCTGGTAGCCACCGTCGGACTGCTGGGCGCCACCGCCTCGGCCGCCTCGTCCGCGGGGCACCCGCCGACGATCACCAAGGAGCCGTTCGGCGCCCTGCCCGACGGCACCAAGGTCGACCGCTACACGCTCACCAACTCCCGCGGCATGCGCGTGCGGATCCTCACCTACGGCGGGATCCTGCAGACCATCGAGGTGCCCGACCGTCACGGCCACCTCGCCAACGTGACGCTCGGCTTCGCCACCCTCGACGGCTACCTGGCGAGCAACAACAGCCCCTACTTCGGCGCCCTGATCGGCCGCTACGCCAACCGCATCGCGAACGGCACCTTCCAGCTCAACGGCACCACCTACCACCTGCCGATCAACAACCCGCCCAACAGCCTGCACGGCGGCACCATCGGCTTCGACAAGCACGTGTGGGGCGCCACCCCGGTGCAGGGCAGGCACAGCGTGGCGCTGGTGCTCACGCTGACCAGCCCCAACGGCGACCAGGGCTACCCCGGCAGGCTGGCGGTCCAGGTCACCTACACGCTGGACAACCACAACGAGATCCGCATGGACTACCGTGCGCACCTGGTCGGCAGCAGCAACCTCAAGACGATCGTCAACCTCACCAACCACGCCTACTGGAACCTGTCCGGCGAGGGGACCAGCGACATCTACGACCACCAGCTGCGCATCAACGCCAGCCACTACACGCCGGTGGACCCAACGCTGATCCCCACCGGCCAGATCGCCCCGGTCGCCGGCACGCCGCTGGACTTCCGGCACGCCACCCCGATCGGCGCGCGCATCCGCGACAGCTTCCCGCAGCTGGTCATCGGCCGCGGCTACGACCACAACTGGGTGCTCGACCGCCACGGCGGCGGGCTGGAGCTGGCCGCCAGGGCGCGCGACCCGCGCAGCGGCCGCGTCCTGGAGGTCCTCACCGACCAGCCGGGCCTGCAGTTCTACTCGGGAAACTTCCTGGACGGCACGCTGATCGGCACCAGCGGGCACATGTACCGGCAGGGCGACGGCTTCGCCCTGGAGACCCAGCACTACCCCGACTCCCCCAACCACCCCAACTTCCCCTCGACCGTGCTGGCCCCCGGCCAGCTGTACAAGACGACCTCGGTCTACAAGTTCTCCACAGACTGAGGAGGCAGCCTGGCAATCGTCGTCGCGTTGTCGTTCCATCTCTGGTGGGAGGTTCGCTCATGACACAGATCGATCCTCGGGTCGAGGAGGCCGTCGAGACGCTCGAGCTCGGCCCGATCACGCGGCGCCGCCTGCTCACCGGCGCCGGGCTGACCAGCGCGGGGCTGGCCGCGTCGGCGCTGCTGGCGGCCTGCTCCTCGAACAAGAAGGAGGGCACCACGGCGTCGGCGGGTGCGGGGAACTTCCCGTCGACGCCGAAGTGGAAGTTCGTGTTCGTCTGCCACGTCACCACCAACTCCTTCTTCACCCCGACCCAGTACGGGGCCCAGGACGCCTGCGCCCTGCTCAACGCCACCTTCCAGTGGACCGGCTCGCAGAACTCGATCGTGGCCGAGATGGTGAACGCCACCAACACCGCCATCTCCTCCAAGGCCGACGGCATCGCCCTGGCGGTGGTCGACAAGTCGGCCTTCAGGCAGCCGGTGGACAACGCCCTCAATGCCGGCATCCCGGTGGTCTCCTACAACGCCGACGGCGCCCGCAGCGACAAGGGCACCAACCGGCTGGCCTACATCGGCCAGGGCCTGTACGAGTCCGGGTTCGCGCTCGGCCAGCGGGCGCTGGCGTCGGGCCTGGACTCCGGCGAGGCGGTCGGGTTCATCGCCACGCCCGGCCAGCTGAACATCCAGCCGCGCATCGACGGCGCCACCGACGCGATCAAGCAGTCCGGCAAGCCGATCAAGTTCAGCCCGGTCGGCACCAACGCCGACGTGACCAAGGGCGCCAGCATCATCGACGCCTACGTCCAGGGCCACCCCAACCTCGCCGGCATCCTGGCGGTGGACGCCGGCTCGACCGAGGCCGTCGGCAAGACCGTCGCCAAGAACAAGCTGCGCTCCAAGGGCCTGAAGGTCGCCGGTGGCTTCGACCTGAACCCGGGGACCCTGGTGTCGGTCAAGTCGGGCGACCTCGACTTCACCATCGACCAGCAGCCGTACCTACAGGGCTTCCTGCCAGTGCTGTACCTGTGGTTCTACAAGTTCTCCGGCGGGCTGGTGTTCCCCTCGGAGACCAACACCGGCCTGCTGTTCGTCACCAAGGACACCGTCGACCCCTACCAGTCCACCAAGACCCGCTTCGAGGGATCCAGCACCGCGCAGCAGGTGGTCAGCCGGTCGGGCGCCATCGCCCACGCGTAGGCCGGTACCGGCACCGGGGACGACGAACGGGAGGGAGCGCGCGTCGGGAGGGAGCGGTTGAGCGAGACAATCGAGGTCGCCGAGCGGCCCGGCCAGGCGCCGCCGCCTCAGCAGCCCGCGCGCCGCGTCCTGCGGCAGGTGGGCGAGGCCTTCCTGCGCCGCCGCGAGGCGAGCGTGCTGCTGGTCACGATCGGCCTGGGCGTCTACTTCGCGTCGGCCAGGCCGGTCTTCCTCACCCACGACAACCTGGTGAACGTCTCCCAGGCGACCGGGCCGGCCGCGATCGTCGCGATCGGCGAGGTGCTGCTGCTGGTCAGCGGCGAGCTGGACCTGTCGGTCGGCGGCGTGTTCGCGCTCGCGCCGTTCCTGATGCACTACGGGATCGACTACTACCACGTCCCGCCGCTGGCGGCGATCCTGCTCGCGCTCGTCATCGCCGCGGGGATCGGCCTGGTCAACGGGCTCATCACCTGGTTCCTGAAGGTGCCGTCGTTCGTGACAACCCTGGGGACGCTGTTCGTGCTCATCGGCATCGTCCTGACGACCTCGCACGCCTACCCGGCGCTGATCCCGCCGAAGGCCGAGGGCACCATCAGCACCTGGTTCGGGCGCGGCGACTGGGCGGAGATCGGCTGGGCGCTGCTGCTGGTGGCGTTCTTCCACATCGTGCTCACCCGCACCCGCTGGGGCCTGCACACGATCTCGGTCGGCGGCAACCTGCTGGGCGCCACCGAGGCGGGCATCCGCGCCGGCCGCATCAAGATCGGCAACTTCATGATCACCAGCACGCTGGGCGCGTTCGCCGGCATCCTCGACGCCTTCCGCGTGCACACGATCGACCCGAACCTCGGCGGCGGCACCACGATCACGTTCACGGCGATCTCGGCGGCGGTGATCGGCGGCACCGCGCTGGCGGGCGGGTCCGGCACGATCCTGGGGGCGTTCCTCGGCGCGCTGGTGCTCGCCGAGCTGCTGAACGGGTTCAACCTCATCGGCGTCAATGCCAACCCGATGTTCATCGTGCAGGGGGTCGCGATCCTCATCGCAATGATCGCCAACGTCTACCTGGCGCGGCTGCGCAGGGCGGGGAGGACCTGATGGCCGGGGACCGGGACGGCGACGTCCTTCGCGTCGAGCACATCGCCAAGCGCTTCGGCGCCCTGACCGCGCTGCGCGACGTCAGCATGCACCTGGGCAGGGGCGAGGTGCTCGGGCTGATCGGCGACAACGGCGCCGGCAAGTCGACCCTCATCAAGGTCATCTGCGGCTTCCACCAGCCGGACGCCGGCCGCATCCTGGTCGACGGCCAGGAGGTCGTGCTGCGCTCGGTCGACCACGCCCGCTCGCTCGGCATCGACACCGTCTACCAGGACCTCGCCCTGGTCAACGAGCTGAGCGTGTACCACAACATGTTCCTCAACCGCGAGGTCGTGCGCTGGCCGCTGCTGGGCAACCGCACCATGCGCCGGCTCGCCAAGGAGCACCTGGACGACATGGGGGTGAACATCCCCTCGGTCGACGTGGAGGTCGCCAAGCTCTCCGGCGGCCAGCGCCAGGCGATCGCGGTCGCCCGCTCGGTCTACTCCGAGGCCAAGGTCCTGCTGCTGGACGAGCCGCTGGCGGCCATGGGCGCCAAGGAGGGTGCCCTCATACTCGACCTCGTCCGCGACCTGAAGCGCCGGGGCAAGGTCTCGATCATCATCATCGCCCACAACTACGGCACCATCCTGGACGTCTGCGACCGGATCAACCTGCTCCAGCACGGCTCGATCACCTTCGACAAGCCGACCACCCAGACCTCGGTGCAGGAGCTCACCGACCTGGTCGTCGCCGAGTACCGCGCCGCCCGGACCCGCCGCCTGCAGGACGCCGACGCCTCGGTCGACTCCGGCGGCCCCACCGACCGCCCCTGACGCCCGGGCCGCGCCCACCCGACCCGCGTCCGCCCCGGACGCCCTGGCGTGTGTGCCGGATCGCGGAGTTCAGCCGCGTTGACAGGCTCCGGAAGATCGCTAGGATGCCGTGGATGCCGATGCCGGTTCAAAAGGGGGGGCGGTGTCCTCTCGCGCGTTCGTCCTGCCGAACTTCGTGGTGATCGGCGCCCAGAAGAGCGGCACCTACTGGCTCAACCGGTCCCTGCGCGAGCACCCGGACGTCTACCTCAGCCCGGACGTCGCCGAGATCTCCTTCTTCGACCGCCACTTCGACCGTGGCGTGCACTGGTACGCCCATTACTTCCGCGGCCACGGCGGCCAGGCGCGGATCGGCGACGTCACCCCGACCTACCTGTCGCATCCGCTGGCACCGAGGCGGCTGCGCGAGGTCCTGCCGGACGCCACCCTGATTGTGTCGCTGCGCAACCCGATCCAGCGGGCGTGGTCGAAGTACCTGCACCTGTGGCGCAAGGGCGACATCCGGCCGGACCTGAGCTTCGGCGAGTCCTGCGAGCGCGTCCCCGAGATCATCGCCGACGGCGAGTACGCCCGCTGCCTGCGGCCGTGGCGCGAGCTGTTCCCGGCCGACCAGCTGCACCTGTTCGTGCTCGACGACCGGGCCAGCGACCCGCTCGGGGCGGTGCGGGCGCTGTACCAGGTCCTCGGCGTGGACCCCGGGTTCCGACCCTCGACCACGGCCAAGCGGCTCAACGAGCACCAGTCGCCACGCTCGATGCTGGCGGCGGCGCTGGCGTTCCGCGGCTCGCGCCTGCTGCACCGCAATGGTCTGCACGGGGCGGTCGAGCTCGGCAAGCGGCTCGGCGTCAAGCGCCTGGTGCTGCGGGCCGGGCCCGACGCCAGCAGGGACCCGGCCCCGCCGACCGCGGCGGAGCGCGAGCGGCTGGCCAGGCACTACCGGCCCGACGTCGCGGCGCTGTCGGAGCTGCTGGGCCGCGACCTGGTGAGCCTGTGGCTGGACCGTGAGGCGCCGGCCGGCAACAGCGGCGGCAGCGCCGCCTGAACCGCGGGCCGGCCGCGGCAGCTCCGCGGCTGCTCGCGCGCGCCGCCGGGCAGGCTCTAGGCTGTCGCTGCCAGTCCGACGCCGGCCGGCGCGGGGAGGAGCCGCGATGCGAGCGCTGTTGGTGAGCGAACCGGGGACCTACGCGGTGCAGGAGGTCCCCGACCCCGTGCCGGGGCCCGGGGAGGTGCTCGTGGAGGTCGCCGCGGCGGGCATCTGCGGCTCCGACCTGGAGCTGCTCGACGGGCGGCGGCCGGCGGCCTACGTCCGCTACCCGGTGGTCCCCGGCCACGAGTGGGCCGGGCGGGTCGCCCGCCTCGGGCCCGGCGTCACCGGCCTGCGGCCCGGGGACCCGGTGGTCGCCGAGGGCCTGCGGACCTGCGGGGTGTGCCCGCGCTGCGCCGAGGGCCGCACCAACCTGTGCTCCGCGCCGTACGCCGAGACCGGCTTCACCCACCCGGGAGCGCTGGCCGACGGGGTGGTGGTGCCGGCCGCGCTGGTCCACCGCCTGCCGGCCGACCGGCCGGTCGAGGACGCCGCCCTGCTGGAGCCGGCGGCCTGCGTGGCGCAGGGCCTGCTGGAGGCGGGCGTGCCGCGACCGGGCTCGCGGGTCGCGGTGGTCGGCGACGGGCCGCTCGGGCTGCTGGCCGTGCTGCTGCTGCGGACGACCTCCCCCACCGAGCTGGTGCTGGTGGGCAGGCGGCCCGGGCGCCGCCGCCGCGGCCGCGAGGGCGGCGCCACCGGCGTGGTCGACGCCGCCGACCGCGAACGGCTCGCGGCGCTGGCGGGGCGCTTCGACCTGGCGGTGGAGGCGACCAACAAGCCGGAGGGCGCCGCCTCGGCGCTGGCGCTGCTGCGCCGCGGCGGCACCGGCGTGCTGCTCGGCATCTCCGGCAGCGGCCGCACCACCATCGACCCGGACACGATCACCCTCGGCAACCTGCGGGTCCAGGGGATCTTCGCCGCCTCCCGGGCGGCGTGGCGCTGGGTGGTGGAGCTGTACGGGCTGGGGATGCTCGACCCGGGCCCGCTGGTCACCCACCGGTTCGGGCTGGACGAGCTGCCACGGGCGCTGGCCACCCTCCAGGCCCCTGGCAGCGACGCCGTCAAGGTGCTCATCCACCCCGACGGCGCCCGCTCCTGAGCACCGGCCGCCGGGGCAAGTTTTGTCTGCTCCGGTACTAATATCAACCTCTGGTAGCTCGGGCGTTGAACCTCGATCGTTACTCTCAGGTGGCTTGTGTCGTGGTCGATCGAGTGCTCGTCAGAAGCATGCAGGACGGCCCCACGGCGACCACCCGTCGGCTTCGTCTCCGCAGACGTCGACCACAGCGGCCAGGCCGTTCCTCACAGCTTTCGTCCGGTTCCTGAGGAGGAACGAATGCCGATGCAGCGCAAGCACGCGAGCCGAGGGCCCTGGCCACCCAGCAGGAAGCTGGTCGGGGGGCTGCTCGCCCTGGCCCTGCTGGCCGTGGTTGCCGGCATCGTCGCCACCCAGCTGCTGGGGCCGACCCCGCCGCCGGGGACCATCACCTCCCCCGCCACCACCTACGCCCCCCTGCCCGGCATGTCCATCAGCTGCACCGCCACCGACCGCGCGGTCGCCAGCTACGGGACCACCTCGCTGCAGACCCTGCGGACCCTCACCGTCCCCAACTACAAGACCTACGACCTGCGCGGCACCACCATCGTCGGCTACCCGACCGTCAACCACTACCCGCTGGCGTTCGGCAAGCGGGTCCCGGGCATGCGCACCTGCGTGCTGGGCGGCACCGTCGTCGGGCGGCAGAACCGCGCCCTCACCTGGCAGTACATGAAGCACAACCTGGACGGCGACGCCCTCAACTTCAAGAGCGTGGGCGGGCTGGTCGACGGCCTGCGCGTGCACAACATCGAGGACGGCGTCGGCCTGATCGGCTCCGACCCGGACGGCCTGGCCATGCGCAACGTCTACATGACCTACATCCGGGACGACTGCATCGAGAACGACGCGGTCGTCGGCCTGGACGTGCAGGACAGCCTGTTCGACGGATGCTTCATGGGCCTGTCCGAGCGGCCCGGCGCCCACGCCAACCCGAGCCCGGCCCCGCTCGGCGAGCAGACCGTGCTGGACAGGGCGCTGGTGCGGCTGCAGCCGATGCCCTACGACGCCAGCCTGGCGCGCTGCGGCAGGGACGGGCTCGGCACCGGCGGCTTCTTCAAGTGGTCGCCGTACGCCAACCACCTGTTCGTGAAGGACAGCATCCTGTTCGCCGAGCGCGTTCCCGCCCGCTGCGGCGCGGTGCTGAACTTCCCGAGCAACGGCACCTACCAGAACGTGACCGTGGTGTGGACCGGCCCCGGCAACTACCCCGGTAAGCTGCCGGCGTCGGGGGTCACCGTGACGCGCGACCGCGCGGTCTGGGACAACGCGCGGGCCGACTGGCTGACCAGGCACGGCTACCCCGTGACCGACCCGCCGGCCACCCCGCTGGGATGAGGTTCGACCGGCTCCATCCTTAGGGGAGGGAACTACGGTTCGCTACTTGCGAGGATCTGGGGCACCCCTCTAAGGTTCCTGGCACCGTGGCGCGGCCAGCACGGCCGCGCCACGGTCGCGTTGCGCCGCCAGAGGGGAGGGGGACCGATGTCCAGGCCGGCCGCGGCGGCCAGCGTCGTGATCCCGGTCCTCGACGGCGCCGCCACCATCGCCCACCAGCTCGAGGCGCTCGCCGCACAGCGCTACGACGGGCCGTGGGAGGTGATCGTGGCCGACAACGGCTCCACCGACGCCACCGCGGAGGTGGTGGGCGCCTGGGCCGGCCGGCTGCCGAACCTGCGCCTGGTCGACGCCTCCGACCGGACCAGCACCAACCACGCCCGCAATGTCGGCGTGGCCGCCGCCCGCGGGGAGCTGCTGCTGTTCTGCGACGCCGACGACGCTGCCGAGCCCGGCTGGCTGGCGGCGATGGCGGCCGGCCTCGCCGAGCACGACCTGGTCGGCGGCCGGCTCGACGACGAGGCCCTGAACGACCCGGTCACCCGCGCCCGGCGCCGCAAGCCGGGCACCGGCGGGCTGCCGCGGCCACTGCGCTTCCTGCCCCACGCCATCAGCGCCAACCTCGGCATCCGGGCGGAGGTCCTGCGGGCCCTCGGCGGCTGGGACGAGAGCTTCGTCAGGGGCGGCACCGAGGTCGATCTCTGCTGGCGGGCCCAGCTCGCCGGATACCGGCTCGGCTACGTGCCCGAGGCGGTGATGCGCTACCGCTACCG
>DASQWY010000738.1:0-4859 GCA_035640005.1 Actinomycetes bacterium | reverse complement strand
TCCCGTCGACCGCCAGCCCGGCGACGTGGTCGAGCACCCGCCGCTCGTACGGCTGGAGCCCCTGGCCATCACGGCGCCGGACCCGGCAGACCGTGCGGGGACCGGCCTGGTCGAGGTCGAGGTAGTCGCGCGCGGCCAGGTCGAGCAGGGTGGCCGGCACCGCGTCGGGCGTGACCCGCCACCCGTTGGTCAGCAGGTCGACCACGGCGGGCGGCTCCTGACCCAACTCCATGGTGGCGGGGGCCGGGTCGACGTCGCGTGGGCGGGAGGCGGCGGCCGCGCCCAGCAGGAGCAGCAGCCACAGCGCGGTGGCGACCCCGGTGGCGATCGCCAGCGGTCACACGAGCCCCGGCAGCTTCGGCCCGCTGTCCTCGGCGAGCAGCCGCCCAGCCGCCAGCAGCGCCTGGGCGGCGAGGTCCACGGCAGCCCCCCCGGCCGGCTAGAACTGCACCCGGACCGGCCCGCGCTCCTCCCCGCCGGCCTCGAAGTACTCGCGGGTCCGGAACCCGAACATGCCCGCGAACAGGCTCCGCGGCAAGGTGGTGACGGCGTTGTTGTAGGAGAGGACCGCGTCGTTGTAGTACTGCCGGGCATAGGCGGCGCGGTCCTCGGTCGCCGACAGCTCGCGCTGCAGCTCCAGGAAGTTCTGGTTGGCCTTCAGGTCCGGGTAGGACTCGGCCACCGCGAACAGGCTCCGCAGCGCCCCGGTCAGTGCGTTCTCGGCCTGCGCCTGCCGTGCGGGGCCCTGGACGCTGATCGCGTTCGCCCGGGCCGCGGTCACCGACTCCAGGGTCGAGCGCTCGTGCGAGGCGTAGCCCTTGACGGTCTCCACCAGGTTGGGGATCAGGTCGTAGCGCCGCTTGAGCTGCACGTCGATCTGGCTCCACGCGTTGTCCACCTGGTTACGGCGGCGCACCAGGCCGTTGTAGAGGGCGGTGGCGACGATCAGGAGCAGCACCACGAGTGCCGCGACGATGAGGGCGGTGGCCACGGTCAGTCCTTTCGCCGGCCAGGCGGTCCGCGGAGCGCGTGAACCGGTCGACTCCGTGGCACCGCCGCCTGGCGTCGCGGCCCGTCCCGGTTCAGCTGAAGGCTAGCCGAAGCGGGTCGACCACGGAAGGTGGTCGGGCGTCGCCTCACGCCTGCGCCTGGTCTTCGCTCCACTGGAAGAAGAACGGGTCGACCGACACCGCCACCGGCGTGGTGGTGTCGAGGTCCAGCAGCGTCTGCGCCGCGAAGTCGGCGTTGCGCTGGTAGCTGACGCCATTCGGGAAGTTGGCCAGGTCGGGGGTGTTGTTGCCGCAGAAGACCCCATAGAAGTCCCGGTCGACCGCGAGCAGCCGGACGTAGTCGCCCAGGAACGGCAGGAACGTCCGGGCCGGAACCGCCGACGGTGCCCGGTGCAGCACCAGGTTCTCGGCGGGGGTGGCCCAGGCGTCGTCGGTGAGCTCGAGCTGGGTCACCCATTGCACCCCGGTGAACTCCTGGAACAGCAGCGCCACCCGCCCGGCGGAGTTCACCGCCAGCGCGGGGTTCTTCCCGTTCGTGATGGTCCGCAGGTCGCCGGACGACCAGGTCTGGCCCCGGTCGGTCGAGCGGCGGACGTGCATCGTCCAGTCGGTGCCGGCGGCGCCGCCCACCCGGTCGCACCACGCCAGCCAGACGTTGCTGGAATCGGCGGGGTCGACCGCGATCGCCAGGTCGGACCCGAGCCGCTCCTGGCCCATCTGCGCGTTGAAGCGGATGAAGCGGCCGGTCACGACCCGCTGGCCGATGGCGCCGTCGACCGGGTCGACCAGCGCGCCGAACGGGTCGGTTCCCGAAGCCCATGCGTCATCGCGGGTCACCACCACGTCCACGTTGAAGTCCAGCCCGGAACCGGAGACCCACCGCTGGAAGGCCGCGTACACCGTGCCGTCCGGGTGCAGGGCGATGCGGACCGGCGGCCCGTCCTGCCCCACCGTCGCCCGGCGCTCGATCGCGAAGGGGGCGAAGCCGGCCGGGGCGGCGGCGGTCGCCGCGTCCAGCGACCGGTCGACGGTTGCCGTGGCGCCGTCGGTCTGGTTGAAGTCGTTGTTCCCCACGTACACCCGGTCCTGCCCGTTGTCGGGCCCGGCGACCACGGTACCGGCGATCACCCACGGCTGGTCCTCATCGGCGCGCTCGACCAGCACGGTCATCGGCGTGGTGGAGGCGAAGCTGGCGGCGCGAAGGATCTGCAGGTCGCCGGTGTCGCCGTTGAGGATGCCGGCGTACAGGACGCCGCTGGCGGTCGCGAAGCCGACGGTGATGTCGCCCGTGCCGACGGAGCCGTTGCCCGGGACCACGTTGCGCAGCGACCAGGTCGCCCCATGGTCGGTCGACACGTAGATCGGGGCGAAGCTGCCGCCGGGCGCGGGGGTGAGCGCCGTGGCCACGATGTCCGAGGGCTGCGCCGGGTTGACGGCGATGTTCGGCTCGCTGTCCTGGTTGACCTCCCCGCTCAGCGACTGCGGGATCATGTTCACCACGCGGATCATGCCGGCGACCCCCGGCCCTGAGCTGGTCGAGGTTCTCCACCGGCTGGTAGTCCTCCGGGTGGGGGATCGAGAAGGGGGCGAGGTCCCGTTCCCGCCCTCGGTCTCGTGCAGCAGCCACAGGCCCTCCTGCCCGGCCTTCGGCTTCGGGCAGCGCCGCCAGCGCACGTCCAGGCTGTTGTAGTAGAGGACCTCGACCTCACCCTCGGTCAGCTCGCCGCGCTCGATGTGGGTGACGTCGAGGGCGGCCCGCCACCTGTCCGGGTCGTGCTCGCTGAGCCGGCTGGGGCCCGCCTTCTCGAGCCGCACGACCCGGGCGACCACGATCGCGTCGGCCTGGGCCGCGTGCGACTGCAGGCGGCGCTCCGCCAGCTGGCGCCGGAAGTCCACCTGCGGGCTCAGGTTGGCCGCCATGGCCGCCGACACGTGCGGTTCCACCGCCTCCAGCGGCAGGCGGCCCACCTCGCTGACCGCCAGCGTCTCGCCGAACGCGACCGCGTCGGCGAAGAACGCCGCGCGCTGCCCCGGCTGGAGGATCTCGGCGTCGGCGGCCAGCTGGACGGTCACGTCGCTGCCGGCCAGCCGCGCCAGCGCGTCGGGCGCGTGCAGCACCTGGTCGACGCGGACGACTGCGGTCCGCTCGTCCGCGGCGACACCGGCGACCCTGCTCTCCCCGACCCGCTGCACGGTGCCCGTGAAGCTGATCCCCGCTCTCGACATGAGGTCGAGGACCTCACCGTCCGGCATTCCTGCCTCCCTTGCCGCTGGCCATGGTCGCGCCTCGGATCAGTCGGATCATGCGGTCCGCCGCCGGGCGCGCGTCGCAGGGTGCCGACCACCACCTGCTCTCCAGCGGCCGTGCCGGCACCTAAGGGCGGGTGCGCCTCAGCGCCCTCGATGCCGGCGTGCGCGCGCCCAACGGCCGAGCCGGCGCCGGAACGCGAACCCGCCGACCACCGCGGCGGCGACCGCGTAGTAGACGGCTTCGAGCGCCCCGTTCCCGCCATCCGGCGACACGTGGAAGATGCGCTCAATCCAGTCCACGAATGCCCCCTTCTCGCGCCGCCGCCCTTGAACCAGCAACGAGATCACGGGTCCAGGAGGTCGACTCGCCCGGATTGTTCCCGCGCCGCCCACGCCAGTCAATAGGCTCCATCAGGTTGTGGATCGGCCGACCTGCGGCGCCGTCCGGACTCAACCGGTGATGACCGACTTGATCTCGGCGACCGGGTAGCTGGTCGCCGCCTGCGATGCCAGGTCGCCGACCTCCCCGACCCGCCTCCCATCCAGGAACGCCTCCGCCGTCCACGCCACCTGCACCGTCACGCGATACCTCCCCCGGTCGCGGTAGGCGACGTGCACCTCACTCCCCAGCCCTTCGGTCCCCGGCCCCTCCGTCGCCAGCGTCGACCCGTCACCGAACGACCAGCGGTACTCGACCACCCGGAACTCCGCATGCACCGTCGACCCTCCCACCTGCAGGTCGACCGGCGGCTGCTCCGCCCCCCGCACCCAGAAGAACGACTCGAGGTTCACCAGCCCCCGCACATTCGGGGTCGCCCCGATCGTCCCCCCAGGCAGCCTCACCCTCCGAATCGCCTCGAACACCTGCGCCAGACTGACCCCGGGCGCAGCAGTCGCCTGGTTCAAGGTCACACATTGAAAGCCCGCCGAGGTGCTTATTCCATTTGGATAGTGAATAGTCCTATACGCAAAGTAGCGGCCAGACGACGAACAAGGAGTCGTGGAGCATAGGCCACCTGCAGCAGCCTGTTGATCCGGAGCGCAGGCGATTTGATAAGTGAAATATGGCTGCTTCCTGCCGTCACGAATTTCGGCTGTTCGACTCCCGCAAGCTGCCATCTTGGTCCCAGCGACCGTGGCTGTGCTCTCGGAGCCATAGATGCTTCCAATTGCTACAGGATGTTGACAGGAGATAGCATCAGCCCTGGCTGGTGTCGCTAAATAGGTCATCATGCAGCCGACTAGTAGGCTCCCGGCCATTAACACGCGCTGAATTCGCATACGTGACCTAATCATCTATTCGATAGGTGATACATGTCCCAGGAGCCACTGATCGTGGCCAGTCGGTCTTGCCAACGCGAAACGCGAATGGTCTGTCTGGCGGGGAACTGATCGAATGAGCCTTCCTGACTCACTCTCAATCTGGAAGGGAGCTGCTATAAATATTGCCTCAACGATCCATTGTCTATCATTGACTTTCTCCACCTTCTGGACGTCAATGGAGGTCAAAATACCCCGCCAGACCACATGTTCCTTAATGAGACGTTGGATCTCAGATCGGTCACCATCGAGACAAGGACAATCATTTGTATAGACGGA
>DASQWY010000737.1:0-3335 GCA_035640005.1 Actinomycetes bacterium | reverse complement strand
GGCGAGGACGGCGGCGCCGGCTTCCTGCGCCGCACGGGCCTGCCGGGCCTGTTCGCCGGCGAGGCCGGCGGCTGGCGGCCTCCAGCCGGTCCACCACCGGGTCGGCGACCGCGACCAGGCGCGGCGTCGCCGGCAGGTCGGGGAAGTGGTGGGGCAGGCGCGCGTACGCGCGCGCGTGGACCCGGCCCATCCAGCCGAACCCGACGATGCCGATCCCGACGACGCGTCCGGCCACGGCGCCTCCCTCCCGCTGCTGACCGACGGCAGGTGCGAGGCTACCGTTGCGAGGCGGCGACCGGGTTGCCGGCGGCGGCGGCCACGCGGGCGACGGTCAGCCCGCCCACCACGACCACGTTGGCGGCGTACAGCAGCAGCGCCCAGGGCGCGCCGCGGTCGGAGCCGGCCCCCAGGCCGTGCAGGGTCGCGGCCGCCCAGATCGCGAAGGTGGCGTAGTGGAGCGCGCGCCAGGTGCGGTAGCCGATCAGCCGCTGCAGCAGGGTGCTGACCCACACGGCGGCGGCCAGCCAGGCGGCCACCACCCCGAGCCCCATCCACAGCGGCCGGTAGCTGCTGGCGAGCGGCACCAGGATCTCCACCAGCCGGAAGTGGGTGTAGCTGTCCAGCGCGATCGCCAGGATGTGCAGGCCCAGGAGGACCAAGGTGAGCAGGATGACGAAGCGGTGCAGGTCGGTGGTGGCGAAGCGCGGCCAGCGCGGCGACCGCCAGCGCAGCCCGAGGGCCAGCCCGAGCGCGACCGAGGCCCCCAGCAGCTCGTACGCGGTGAACCCGGCCGCCCGCGCCACCACCCAGGTCAGCACCTGGCCACCGGCCGCTCGGGGAGGGTCCACGCCGGCCAGCCGGCCGCCGCGCGCCAGCCGCCGGCCTCGCCGGCGAACAGGCCCGGCAGGCCCGTGCGGCGCAGGAAGCCGGCGCCGCCGTCCTCGCCGAGCACGAACGCGACCTTGGCCGCCACCTCGGCCTGGGCGCAGGTCGGCGCGACCACCGTGACCGACCACAGCCCGGTCTCGGCGGGCGCCCCGGTGCGCGGGTCGAGCAGGTGGTGGCGCCGCTCGCCGCCCCGCGACCAGCGCCGCCGCCCGGTCCCGGAGGTCGCCATCGCCCCCTCCGCCAGCGGCACCGTCAGGCGGCGGCCGCCGGGGCCGTCGACCGCGATCGGCCAGTCGGCGCCGCCGGGCGGGCGGCCGAGGACCCGCAGGTCCCCGCCGGCGTTGACCATCGCCGGCCCGATCCCGGCGGCGGCCAGGCGGCCGGCGGCGGCGTCCACCGCCATGCCCTTGGCGATGCCGCCGAGGTCCACGCCCACCCCGGCCGGCAGCGTGACGGTGCGGGTGGCCTCCTCCAGCCGGACCAGGCGCCAGCCGCCGCCGGGCGCCGCGCTGCGCGCGGCCGCCGCTGGCGCCGCCGCCGCCGGGACCTGCTCGAACGAGCGGTCGTAGCCGAGCCCCTCCAGCTGCCGCAGCATCGTCGGGTCGTAGGCGCCGCCGGTCGCCCGCGCCGCCCGCAGCGCCGTGGCCAGCACCTGGAACAGCAGCTCGCCGACGACCACCGGCACGCCCGCCCGCGCGTTGAGCGCCGACAGGTCGCTGTCGTGGCGGAAGCGGCTGAGCGTCCGCTCCCAGCCGGCGAACAGCCGCCGGACCCGCTCGGCCGCCCGCCCGGCCTGGCCGTCGAGGGCCACGACCGCCACCTCGGTGCCCATGGCCGGGAAGGCCGCCATGGCCATGCCGTCGGGGGCGGCCGGCTCAGGAGGCACCGGACGAGCCCGCCGACGGCAGGCTCGAGCCGCCGCCCGAGCCGGGGTCGCCGAAGCCGTAGCCGCCCTGCCCGCCGAAGAACCCGCCGGAGTCGTCGGAGCCTTCGGAGCCGTCGGGGGCGAGCTGCCTGGTGGTCACCCCGCCCTGGCCGGCGGTGGAGGCGTCCGAGCCGCGCGCGCCGGCGACCGTCACCACGCCGACCAGCAGGGCGAACGCGGCCACCGCGCCGACCGCGACGCGCCGCTTGGCGCCGGCCAGCCGCGCCAGCACCTGCGACCTGACCCTCCCGGTCGGGGAGCGGCCGGGCCGCCCGCCGCCGGCCCGGAGGGGGTCGGCCGGGGGGTGGGACCGGGTGGCGGGCGGCCGCTGGCCGGCCCGGGCGCGCGCCAGCGCCTTCACGCGGGCGGCCAGCTCCGGCACGCTCAGCCAGGTGAGGACGTCGTCGGCGCCGGCGGCGAACAGCGCGGGCACCAGCCCGGGGTCGCGGTCGGCGGCGGGAGCGCCGGTCACCGCCAGCAGGTCCGCCCCCGGGTAGCGGCCGCGCTCGGCCGCCAGCCACCCCGGGTCGGCGGTGTCCAGCACCACCACCGCGTAGCGGCCCGGCCAGGCGGTCCCCGGCGGCAGCAGCCCCACCGCGACCCCGAACCCCGGGCCGAGCGCCTGCTGCAGGATGCCGGCGACCGAGCGGAGGGCAGGGTCGAGCAGCACGAGCACGGGTGCCCGGTCCATCGCGCGCTCCTCCCGTCGGCGGTCCGGCTGACAGTGTCCACCGGCAGGCTGGAACGACCTTCAACGGTGGCTGTGCTGAACCTGTGAGTTTCGCCGTGAATCCGGACGGCGGCCAGCCGGCGGCGACCAGAGGGTCCTCGGTCCCGGTCGGCGGGGGACCTTCGGCCCTTGGGGGCGGGTCGCCCACGGCGCCAAGGTGGGGGCGGTGAGCATGACGGAAGGAGCGAACCATGGCACAGCGAATTGACCTCGTCGAGGTGGAGGAGGCGCCCTGGGCGCGCTGGCTGTTCGCGTCCAAGGCGGCCGCGTGGGTCTGGCTGGTGGCACGCGTGTGGCTCGGCTACGAGTGGCTGCACGCCGGCTGGGAGAAGATCACCGGTCCCGGGCACGCGGCCTGGATGGAGAACGGCAAGGCGCTCAAGGGGTTTGCGGCCGGCGCGATCGCCGCGTCCAAGGACCCCGAGCACCCGCAGGTCGCCTACGGCTGGTGGGTCAGCTTCCTGCACTGGGTGTCCGACAACGCCGTCTGGATGGCCAAGCTGGTGGCGGTCGGCGAGGTGGTCATCGGCATCGCCCTGATCCTGGGGCTGTTCACCGGGATCTTCGCCCTCCTCGGGCTGATCCTGAACTTCAGCTTCGTGTTCTCGGGGTCGGCGGGGGTCAACCCGGCGTTCATCATCGTCGGCATCCTGCTGGTGCTGGCCTGGCGGAACGCCGGCTGGATCGGGCTGGACCGCTACGTGCTGGCCCGCCTGGGCACGCCGTGGCAGCGCACGGTCAGGACGGGGGAGCGGCGCCGGCTGGCCACCTGAGGCGGCCAGCCGGCGGCGG
>DASQWY010000736.1:0-2508 GCA_035640005.1 Actinomycetes bacterium | reverse complement strand
CGGCGATCCGGAACTCCCACGGCGGGTACATCCGCAGCGCCCCCTCCACCCAGCCGATGTACCAGTCGGGCTGGGCCGGGGAGCTCACCTGCGACGGTTCGAAGGGCCCGTACAGCCAGATGGGGTTGATCTGGACCAGCCCCCCGAGGGCGAACAGCACCGCCAGGATCGCGCAGAACAGGGCGGTCGACCTGGTGGCATAGGTCGGCCACAGCTTGGAGCCGACCACGTTGTGCTCGGTGCGGCCAGGGCCGGGGAACTGGCTGTGCTTCTGGCGGACCAGGATGCCGATGTGGGCGGTGAGCAGCACCGCCAGCAGCCCCGGCACCAGCAGCACGTGGGTCACGAACAGCCGGTGGATGATCTGGTCGGCGGGGAACTCGCCGCCGAACAGCAGGAAGGCGACCCAGGTGCCGGCCACCGGGATCGACAGGGCGATCGAGTAGGCGATGCGCAGGCCGACGCCGGACAGCAGGTCGTCTGGCAGCGAGTAGCCGGTGAAGCCGTTGAACATCGACATTGCCAGCAGGGTCACGCCGATGAGCCAGTTCAGCTCGCGCGGCCGCCGGAACGCGCCGGTGAAGAAGATGCGGCACAGGTGCAGCACGATCGAGGCCAGGAACACCAGCGCGGCCCAGTGGTGCACCTGGCGCATCAGCAGGCCGGTGCGCACGTCGAAGCTGAGCCGCACCGAGGAGGCGTAGGCGGCCGAAACGGATGCGCCGTCCAGCGGCCGGTAGGCGCCGTGGTAGACGACCGGGTTGCTGCCGGGGGTGAAGAAGAAGGTGAGGAACACTCCGGTGAGCACCAGCGTGACGAAGCAGTACAGGGCGATCTCGCCGAGCATGAACGACCAGTGGTCCGGGAACACCTTGGCCAGGGCGGTGCGGGCGACCGACGCGGCGCCGAGCCGGTCGTCCAGCCAGCGCGCGCCGCGCCGCATGATCACGGCGACCGCCCCCAGAAGCCGGGGCCGACCGGGCCCTCGAAGTCGCCGCGGGCACGGACGAGGCCGTCGGCGGTGACCTCGATCGGCAGCCGCGGCAACGGCCTGGTGGCCGGCCCGGCAACCGGCCGCGCCCCGTCCAGCAGGTCGAACACCGACTGGTGGCAGGGGCAGAACAGCAGGCTGGAGCCCTGCTCGTAGAGCCCAACCGGGCACCCCGCGTGGGTGCAGAGCTTGGAGTGGGCCAGCAGGCCGTCCGGCGGGCCGGCCGCCTGCCCCGGCGGCAGCGCGGCGGGGTCGACCCGGACCAGCAGCGCGGCCGCGTCCCCGGCGGCGGTGTGGCCGGCGGGGAACACCGTCAGTATCCCGCCCTCGGCCAGGTCGCCGGCCCGCACCGGCCGGCCGTCGGCGGTGACCACCTGCGCGCCCGCCCGCCAGGGGGTGTGCAGCAGCGAGCCGCCGGGCCGCGGGCCGAGCGAGCGGACCGGGAACAGCAGGGCCGCGCCGAGCGCGCCGACCGCCAGGGTGAGCGCGCGGCCGAGCAGGCGGCGGCGGCTGATCGCCTGCACGTCCTGCTCGAACTCGGCGGCGAAGGCGGCGCGCTCGGCGCGCGGCGAGGCGAACGGCTCGTGCTCCTCGACGAACGGGCCCTGGGGCATCAGCCGCGCCGCCCACGCGCCCAGCCCGTAGGCCAGCCCGGCGAACGCGACCGCCAGCAGGACCCCTTCGACCTGGGTCTGGCCGCCGAGGGCGTAGACGACCGCGAAGCCGGCGGCGCACGCGGCGGTGAGGCCGAACGCCGCCGCGATGCGGCGTTCGGGCCGGACTGGCCGCACCAGGACCGGCCGGCCCGCCTCGCCCTCCGGGGCGCCCGGGTGGCGGCCGGCCGGGGTGCCGGCGTCGTGGCCCTCGGCCTCGGCGCCCGGGCTACTCACCGGCGCCCTTTCCGAGCCGGCGAACGACCAGCACCAGCAGGCCGAGGCCGAGCACCCAGGCGACCAGGCCCTCGGTGATCGGGCCGACCCGGCCGAGGCTCTGGCCGCCGCGGTTGCCGCCTCGCTGCAGGTAGCCGACGTAGGCGGCGACCGAGTCGACCTGGCGGTCGTCCAGCGCCCGCGGGTCGAAGCTGGGCATCGCGCCCGGGCCGGTCCGGACCGCCTCGGCCACCTGCAGCGGCGTGGACGGCCGCAGCGACGGCGCCACCTGCCCGGAGGTGAGCGCGCCGCCGGTGGCGGTGGCGGAGTGGCAGGCGGCGCAGTTCTCCTGGTAGAGCCGCTCGCCGTCGGCCAGCCTGCCGGCGGCCGGGTCGACGGCGGGGACCGCCGGGCCGCGGCCGAGGGAGGCGACATAGGCGACCAGGGCGTCGATGTCGGCGCGGCCGAACGCGGGCCGCTTGCGGCTGGGGGTGCGCTCCGACCCGGTCATGGGCATCCGCCCGGTCGACAGGTAGAAGTCGGCGGCGGCGGCGCCGGCGCCAGCCAGGCTCGGGCCGCGCTCGCTGCCCTGGCCGTGCTGGCCGTGGCAGCTCGCGCAGCTCTGCTGGTACAACTCGCGGCCGCGGG
>DASQWY010000735.1:0-18661 GCA_035640005.1 Actinomycetes bacterium | reverse complement strand
CGGGTTCATGGTCGGCTTCGTGATGTTCGGTGTGGCCATGGCCAAGACAGCGAGCCTCCCTCGCCGCTCCGGCGTCCTCGTCGCCGTGGGTGCCCCCTGCCAGTTGCTTGGGTTCGCGCTAGCCCAAACCGTCTCCCCGGCGTGGTGGGCCGTTGCCGTCCTCGGGAGCGTGGCCCTCGGCACCGGGCTTGCCTGGCCTGGCTACCGAATGTGGCAGCATCCGACGTCCTGACCGCGATCGCCGCTGCCGGTCGAGGCCCCTCCCCCGGTCCTAACGCGAGCAATCGACGCCGCGACGGGGAGCTTTCCATCATCTGGAAAGTTTCCCTCACTTGGAGGAAAGTACGTCTCCTGGAGGCCGGTCGAGGGCTTGCCGATCGGCCGGCACGCGAGCGCTCAGGCCACCGGCCGTCGGCGAGCGAGTTCTGACGGGTCTCCCGGCATCGTCTCCGGCGGTCTCCGGCTTGAAGGGAGCGGCGGCATCACCAGCCCCGACGACGCGCAGCCCCTCCGGGTGCAGTCGGTCGAGCGTGCGTTCACGCTGCTGGAGTCGCTCGCCGACCTCGGGGAGGTCGGCGTCACCGACCTCAGCCGGGCGACCGGCCTGTCGTACGGCACCATCCACCGCCTGCTTGGCACCATGCTCGAGCTCGGCTACGCCAGGCAGAACAGCGTCACCCGCAAGTACGCGCTCGGCCCCCGCCTGATGCGCCTCGGCGACAGGGCAAGCCGGATCTTCGGGGTATGGGTGCGGCCGTACCTTACCGAGCTCATGGAGATCAGCGGCGAGACGGCGAACCTCGCGGTGCTGGAAGGAGACTGGGCCGTATACGTCGCCCAGGTCGCCTCCCGCAAGCACCACGTCCGCATGTTCACCGAGGTCGGGCGGAAGGTCCTGCCGCACACGACCGCGGTCGGGAAGGTCCTGCTCGCCTTCCGGCCGCGCGCCGAGGTCGAAGCGCTGCTCGACCGGACGGGGCTGCCGCCCCGGACCCCGCGGACCATCACCGACCGTGGCCGGTTCCTGGCCGGGCTGGACGCGGTGGCGCGGCATGGGTACGCGGTCGACGACGGCGAGGAGGAGATCGGCGTCCGCTGCCTCGCGGTGCCGGTCTTCGGCGTGGGTGACGCCGTGGCCGCGGCGTCCATCTCGGCTCCCGACGGCCGGCTGAGCAAGGCGGACCACGAGCGGCTGCTCCCCGAGATGCTGCGCATCTCGGCCGCCCTGAGCGGCAGCCTGGTGGCAGCCTCCTGAAGTCACGCGCCCGCCGGGACCGGCGGCCACGCCGGGATCGAATGTTCGGGGTTGACTCCGCCGGCCTGCGGCGCATACTTCTTCTCGGGCAGAATGGATGATTTTTTCCGGATCATGGAAAACTACCCCCTCTGCGACCGCTCTC
This sequence comes from Actinomycetes bacterium, assembly GCA_035640005.1. GTDB lineage: Bacteria > Actinomycetota > CALGFH01 > CALGFH01 > CALGFH01 > DASQWY01. The sequence continues at coordinate 17,261 of DASQWY010000735.1, read as the reverse complement.
TGCCGCGCCTTTCGAGTGCTTCTCCCGAATGACGGAAAGGACGCCAACAAGCCAGTAGCCGGCGGCACCGGGCGACCGTCCGGGACGACCTGCGCATCCTCTGACACGGGAGGCCCGCCGTGACGGCGATCGGATTCATCGGCCTCGGCGTGATGGGCCGGCCGATGGCGGAGCACCTCGTCGGCGCCGGCCATGCCGTCAAGGTTCACAACCGGTCGCCGGGCCCCGTGCAGAAGCTCGCGGCCGCCGGGGCGACGCCCGGGACGTCCCCGGCCGACGTCGCCGCCGACGCGGACGTCGTCATCACGATCGTCCCCGACTCCCCGGACGTCGAGGAGGTGGCGCTGGCCGAGGACGGCATCCTCAGCACGGCCCGCGAGGGGATGCTGTTCATCGACATGAGCACGGTGCGACCGGACACCGCCCGCCTGGTCGCCCGGGAGGCGCACGCCAGGGGCGTCCGCTTCCTCGACGCCCCGGTGAGCGGCGGTGAGGTCGGCGCCCTCGAAGCCAGCCTGTCGATCATGGTCGGTGGGCATCCCGAGGACTTCGAGACCGCGCTGCCGATCCTCCAGGCGCTCGGCAGGACCATCGTCCACGTCGGGCCGGTCGGCGCCGGGCAGACGGTAAAGGCGGCCAACCAACTCATCGTCGCCGGCACGATCGAGTTGGTCAGCGAGGCCATCGTGCTGCTGGAGGCGCACCGGGTGGACATGGAGCCCGCGATCAAGGTGCTGGCCGGGGGCCTGGCCGGCAACCAGATCCTCGAGCGCAAGGCCGCCGGCATGCTGGCCCGGAGCTTCCAGCCCGGCTTCCGGATCGACCTGCACCACAAGGACCTCGGCATCGTGCAGGCGGCCGCGCGGGACAGCGGCGTGGCGATCCCCGTCACCGCGCTGGTCGCGCAGATGCTCGTGTCGTTGCGCAGCCTCGGGCGGGGCGGTCTCGACCACAGCGCGATCCTCACGCTCATCGACGACCTGTCCGGCCGCGCCAAGACCGGCACGGCGTAGGTGTCGGAAGCGAGGTGCCATGCAGATCAGCCATCCAAGGACGCTGGAGGACGCCTTTGAGGCGTTCGACCGTATGCCGGACGCGCAGCTGCTGGCCGGCGGCACCGACTTCATGGTCGAGGTCAACTTCGGCCATCGCCGCCCGCCCGCGGTCGTCGCGCTGCGCCGCGTCGAGGAGCTACGCGGCTTCGAGCTCACCGACGGCGAGGTCGTCCTCCGCGCCGGCCTCACCTGGACCGAGGTCGAGACCCAGCTGGCCGGCGAGCTGCCCGCGCTGGCCGCGGCCGCGCGCACGGTGGGCTCCCCGCAGATGCGCAACGCCGGCACCGTGGGCGGCAACCTCGGCACCGCCAGCCCGGCCGGCGACTCGCTGCCGGTCCTGGCCGCCATGGACGCCACCGTCGTGCTGGTCAGCCGCGGCGGCGAGCGGCGGCTGCCCCTCTCCGGGTTCATCACTGGGGTGAAGCGCACCGCCATCCGGCCGGGCGAGATCATCCGGGAGGTCCGCGTCACCCGGCTGCGCGGCCCGCAGCAGTTCCTCAAGGTCGGCACCCGCAACGCCATGGTCATCTCGATCGCCTGCGCGTCGGTGGTGCTGGACACCGGCGGCCGCACCGTCCGCTGCGGCCTGGGCGCGGTCGCGCCGACCCCCATCCGCGCGCCCGAGGCCGAGGCGTTCATCGCCGGGGCGATCGACTGGGACGCCCTGCGCGCCCCGCCCGATGCGGTCGCCCGCTTCGGCGAACTCGCGGCGGCGGCGGCGTCCCCGATCACCGACCACCGCAGCACGGCCGAGTACCGCCGCCACGCCCTGCGGGTGATCGCCCGCAGGGCACTGCAGAGGAGCCTGGCAGCATGACCGAGCGGCCACCCAGCGACGCCCTGCACGATCCGACGACGCCCGACGGCAGCCACAGCGAGGACTACCCGGCGCCCGACGCGGGCTCCAGCGTGCTCGCCGCACTGGAGAGCTACCAGCTCACGGTGAACGGGCGGGAGCGCGAGGTGAGCGACGCCTGGCTCGGTGAGAGCCTGCTGTACGTGCTGCGCGAGCGGCTCGGCCTCCCCGGCGCCAAGAACGCCTGCGAGCAGGGCGAGTGCGGCTCCTGCTCGGTGCTGCTGGACGGCAGCCTGGTCGCCTCCTGCTGCGTGCTGGCCGCCGACGCGGTCGGCAGCCAGGTCACCACCGTGGAGGGGCTATCGGGGGAGGGGGAGCTGTCGGACGTGCAGCGCGCCTTCGTCGAGGAGGGCGCCGTGCAGTGCGGCTTCTGCACGCCCGGACTGATCGTGGCCATCCACCACCTGCTCAACCGGAACCCCCGGGCCACCGAGCTGGAGCTCCGCGAGGCGATCTCGGGAGACCTCTGCCGGTGCACCGGGTACGGCCGGATCTTCGCCGCCGTCCGTCGCGTCCAGCAGGAGCGTGCCCATGCCCGCGCCTAGCCTGCCAACCACCTTCACCCGCACCCGCCGGGCCCCCGGGGTCGGCGAGAGCGTCCTGCGCCCCGACGGCGTCGCCAAGGTCAAGGGCCAGTTCGCCTTCTCCTCCGACGCCTGGGTGGAGGGCATGGTGTGGGGCCGCACCGTCCGCAGCCCCTACCCCGCCGCGCGCATCCGCGGCATCGACGTCTCGGCCGCCATGGCGATGGCGGGCGTGCACGCGGTGATCACCGCCGAGGACGTGTGGGGCAGCCCGACCTACGGGCTGGAGCACCACGATCAGCCGGTCTTCGCCAGCGAGGTGGTGCGCTACCACGGCGAGCCGGTCGCCGCGGTGGCGGCCGACCACCCCGAGACCGCGCAGCGGGCATGCGCGGCGGTGGTGGTCGACTACGAGGTGCTGGAGCCGCTGACCGACGCCGAGGCGGCGATCACCGCCGCCCCGATCCACCCGGCCGGCAACGTCTTCCGCCACGTCCGCATCCGCCACGGCGACCCCGGCGTGGTCGGCGACGTCACGGTCGAAGGGACCTACGAGGTCGGCATGCAGGACCAGGCGTTCCTCGGCCCCGAGTCCGGGCTGGCGGTGCCGTCCGGGGACGGCGGCGTGGAGCTGTTCGTCGCCACCCAGTGGCTGCACGTCGACCGGGACCAGATCGCCGCCTGCCTGAACCTGCCCCGCGACAAGGTCCGGCTGACGCTGGCCGGCACCGGCGGGGCGTTCGGCGGCCGCGAGGACCTGTCGATGCAGATCCACGCCTGCCTGCTGGCGCTCAAGACCGGCAGGCCGGTGAAGATGGTCTACTCGCGCGAGGAGTCCTTCTTCGGCCACGTGCACCGGCACCCGGCCAAGCTGTGGTACCGCCACCACGCCACCCGCGACGGCCAGCTGGTCAAGGTGGAGGCCCGGCTGGTCTTCGACGGTGGCGCCTACACCTCCTCCAGCACGGCGGTCATCTCCAACGCGTCGTGCTTCGCGGCCGGCCCGTACCGGGTGCCCAACGCGGTCGTCGACGGCTACGCGGTCCGCACCAACAACCCGCCGTGCGGCGCGATGCGCGGGTTCGGCGCGGTGCAGACCTCCTTCGCCGCCGAGGCCCAGATGGACAGGCTGGCCGCGGCGCTCCGGATCGACCCGGTGGAGCTGCGGCTGCGCAACGCGCTCAAGACCCACGACCAGCTGCTCACCGGGCAGGTCATCATCGGCGCCGCGCCGGTCGCCGAGTGCATCAGGGCCTGCCAGGCCCTGCCGCTGCCCGAGCCGCTGGCCGAGGACGCGCCGGTGATGACCCTGCCGGGCGGGGCCGGCCTGACGGCGCTGCACGGCGACGTCCGCCGCGGCGTGGGCTTTGCGGTCGGGTTCAAGAACCTCGCCTTCTCGGAAGGCTTCGACGACTACTCGACCGCCCGCGTGCGCCTGGAGCTCGGCGCCGACGGCGACCCGGTGGCCACCGTGCACGTGGCCACCGCCGAGGTCGGGCAGGGGTTCGTGACGATCGCCCAGCAGATCGCCCGCGCCGAGCTCGGCGTCCACGAGGTTCTCCTGGACACCACCGACACCCGGGTCGGCTCGGCCGGCTCCTCCAGCGCCTCCCGGCAGACGATGATGAGCGGCGGCGCGGTGCAGGCGGCCTGCGCCGCCGTCCGCGAAGTGCTGCTGGAACGGGCCGCCCTGGAGCTGCACCTCGCCCCCGCCGACCTGGTCTTGGAGGAGGGCGAGCTCGTCACCAAGGACGGCGGCCACAGCGTCTCGCTGGTCGAGGCGCTGAAGACGGGCCCGGTGGAGGCCACCCGGGAGTTCCACCACGCACCCACCGACCCGCTGGACGAGAACGGGCAGGGCAACGCGCACTGGTCGTTCGCGTTCGCCGCCCACCGGGCGGTGGTCGACGTCGACCCCGAGCTGGGGCTGGTCCGCGTCGTCCAGATCGCCACCGCCCAGGACGTCGGCAAGGCGCTGAACCCGCTGGCGGTGACCGGTCAGGTCGAGGGCGGCATCGCCCAGGGCGTCGGCCTGGCGGTGATGGAGGAGATCATCGTCGACAAGGGCCGCATCCGGAACCCGTCGTTCACCGACTACCTGCTGCCGACCGCCCTGGACATGCCGGGCGTGGTGCAGACCTGGATCGAGCAGCCCGAGCGCGGCGCCCCCTACGGCGCCAAGGGCGTCGGGGAGCCGCCGACGATCTCCTCGACCGGCGCGGTCGTCGCGGCCATCCGCCAGGCCACCGGCCTGCCCGTGGACCGCATCCCGGTGCGGCCGGACGACATCGCCCTCGCGACCGCCCCGGAAGGAGGCTCCTGAGGTGGCAGCCGTCTTGAGCCCGAGCCGCTACGGCAAGGCCACGACCATCCAGCGCGGCTGAGGAGGGGAAGCATGGCCCAGACCCTGGGACGGGCGGCCGCGAAGCCCGGCGTGCACCCGGTTGACGAGGTCCTGCGGCCGGACAAGCTGGCCCTGTACGGCGCCCAGCACGTCCTGGCCTTCTACGCCGGCGCGGTGATCGTGCCGATCCTGCTGGCCAGCGCCATCAAGCTGTCGGAGGCGCAGCTGGCATACCTGATCAACGCCGACCTGTTCACCTGCGGCATCGCGTCGATCATCCAGTCGGTCGGCTTCTGGATAATCGGCGTGCGGCTGCCCCTGCTCCAAGGGGTGACCTTCACCGCGGTCGCCCCGATGATCAGCATCGGCCTCGCGCAGGGCGGCGGGGTACCGGGCCTGCGGGCGATCTACGGCGCGATCATCATCGCCGGCATCGTCACCTTCGTCATCGCACCATTCTTCAGCCGGCTGATCCGCTTCTTCCCACCGATCGTCACCGGAACGGTCATCCTCTGCATCGGCCTGGTGCTGCTGCCGGTTGCCGCGGGCGAGGCGGGCGGCGGCGTCGGCTCCGAGGACTTCGGGGCGCTCAAGAACATGGCCCTGGCCGGCGTGACCCTGCTGCTGATCCTGGCGATCTACAAGCTGTTCCGCGGGTTCGTGGCGACCATCGCCGTGCTCATCGGCCTGGTGGTCGGCACCCTCATCGGCTGGCTGTTCAGCTTCACGACCTTCACTGAGGTCGGCCGGACCGACTGGCTGGGCGTCACCACGCCGTTCCACTACGGGGCGCCCACGTTCAAGGTGGCGGCGATCGTCTCCATGATCGTGGTGATGCTAATCACCGCGGTCGAGACCACCGGCGACGTGTTCGCCACCGGCGAGATCGTCGAGAAGCCGATCGACAAGGACGACGTGGCGCGGGCGCTGCGGGCCGACGGCCTGGCCACCACCCTCGGCGGGCTGCTCAACTCCTTCCCCTACACCTGCTTCGCCGAGAACGTCGGGCTGGTGCGGCTGACCAAGGTGAAGAGCCGCTTCGTGGTCGCCACCGCCGGCGTCATCATGATCATCATCGGGCTGATCCCCAAGATCGGCGCGGCCGTCTCGGCGATCCCCGCGCCAGTGCTCGGCGGGGCAGGCTTTGCGCTCTTCGGCACCGTCGCCGTCATCGGCGTGCAGACCCTGCGCCGCGTCGACTTCCACGACGAGCGCAACGTCGTGATCCTCGCCGTCAGCCTCGGGCTGGCGCTGATCCCGGTCGGCTTCCCGACCTTCTACGACAAGCTCGGCGAGGGCGCGCGAACGATCGTCGCCAGCGGCATCACCATGGGCAGCCTGTCGGCGATCGTCCTCAACCTCGTGTTCAACGTGTGGGGCGGCAGGCGCAACCTGGTGCAGCGGGTCGTGCCCACGCCGCACGTGGAGGAGAAGCTCACCATCGACCAGGTCAACGCGCTCGACCGGGAGGACTTCGTCGGCATGTTCGCCCCACTGTTCCAGGGCACCCGGTGGATCGCCGAGCAGGCCTACGAGGCACGCCCCTTCGAGGACGTCTACGACCTCCGCAGGGCGTTCCACGATGCGCTGTTCGAGGCGCCGGCCGAACGTCAGCTGGAACTCATCCGGCGCTACCCGGACCTGGCCGGGGCGGCGACGCGCGAGCGGCGACTCGGGGTCCTCTCCGTCGCCGACCAGGCGTTCGCCGGGCTGGATCGGCTGACGACCGACGAATATCACTCCTTCGACGACCTCAACCGGGCCTACCGCGACAAGTTCGGGTTCCCGCTGGTGATCGCGGTCCGCGAGAACACCAAGGAGACCATCCTCAGGGCGGGCAACGCGCGGCTGCACAACGCGCCCGTCGCCGAGCAGGCCACCGCGCTGGTGGAGATCGCCAAGATCGCCAACCTGCGCCTGATGGACCTGGTAGAGGAGCCCGCCGCCGAGGCCGCCGTGTCGACCTGAGCAGACAGCAGAGGAGGCTGCAAGCGTGACCCGGTTGGTGCTTCGCGGCGCGAGATGGCCAGGCGACGTGGCGATCCAGGACGGCCGCATCGCCGGCGTCGGCTCGGTCCCCGCCGAGCAGGGCGACGAGGTCGTCCGCTGCGACGGCGACATCGTCACCGCCGGGTTGGTGAACACCCACCATCACTTCTACCAGTGGATGACCCGCGGCCGCGCCGTCGGCTGCGACCTGTTCGGCTGGCTCACCGAGCTGTACCCGGTCTGGGCCCGCCTGTCGGCCGATGACGTCCACGCCGCCGCGCTGGTGGCGCTGGCGGAGCTGGCCCTGAGCGGCTGCACCACCGCCGCCGACCACCACTACGTGGTGCCGGGCGGCGACGACTCCGTGTTCGACGCCATCGCCGAGGCCGCCCGCACCGTCGGCACCCGGGTGCACCTCGCCCGCGGGTCGATGGACCTGGGCGAGAGCAAGGGCGGCCTGCCCCCGGACTTCCTGGTCGAGGAGCTCGACGCCATCCTGGTCTCCACCGAGGCGGTGGTCGCCCGACTGCACGACGGCGAGCGGGTCGTGGTCACGGTGGCCCCCTGCAGCCCGTTCAGCGTCACTCCGGAGCTGATGCGCGAGTCGGCCGCGCTGGCCCGCCGGCACGGCCTGCGCCTGCACACGCACCTCGCCGAGACCCTCGAGGAGGAACGCGACGTCCTGGCCCGGTTCGGGCGCCGCCCGGTCGACCTGGTGGAGGAGCTGGGCTGGGTCGCTGGCGACGTCTGGGTGGCCCACGGAATCCACTTCAACGACGACGAGGTGCGGCGGTTGGGGGCGGCCGGGGTCGGCGTGGCCCACTGCCCGTCCAGCAACGCCCGGCTCGGGTCGGGGCTGTGCCGGGTCATCGACCTGGTGCGGGCCGGCGCGCCGGTCGGGCTCGGGGTCGACGGGGTCGCCTCCAACGAGGTCGGCGGGCTGTTCCCCGAGCTCCGCCAGGCGCTCTACACCGGCCGGCAACGCACCGGCCGCCCGGCGGAGTTCATGCCCGCTGACGCGCTGCGCCTGGCCACCGAGGGCGGCGCGGCCTGCCTGGGCCGCGACGACATCGGCCGGCTGGAACCCGGCTACCGGGCCGACCTGGTGGTCTGGCCGGGCGACGACCTCGGCGACGTGCCCGACCCCCTGGCCGGGCTGGTGCTGGGGCCGGACCGGCGGGCCAGGCACGTCCTGGTCGACGGGGAGCCGGTCGTCCGCGACGGGGACCTGCTCGGCGCCGACGTCGGCGAGCTCCGCCGGGAGCTGGCCCGCCGTGCACGGCGAGTCTGGCCGGAGTGACGCGGAGGTGCGCATGGCCGACCATTCCCTGGCGTACGAGGTCAACTGCTCCATCCTGTTCACCGAGCTGCCCCTGTTGGAGCGGGCCGCCGCCGCGGGGGAGGCCGGCTTCGACGGCGTGGAGTTCTGGTGGCCCTTCGCCGCCGCGGTGCCGTCCGACGCCGAGGTCGACGGGTTCGTCCGGGCCGTCGACGACGCGGGCGTCCAGTTGGTGGGGTTGAACTTCTTTGCCGGGGACATGCCGGGCGGTGACCGCGGGCTGGTCTCCTGGCCGGCCCGGTCGAGCGAGTTCCGCGACAACGTCGACGTCGCCATCGGCATCGGGGAACGGTTGGGCTGCCGAGCGTTCAACGCGCTCTACGGCAACCGGGTCGAGGACGCGGACCCGGCCGCCCAGGACGACCTCGCCGTCGAGAACCTCGCCCTTGCGGGCCGGGCGGCGGCCCGGGTCGAGGGCACCGTGCTGGTCGAGGTGGTCAGCGGCGCGCCCCGCTACCCCCTGAAGGCCGCCGCGGACGCCGTCGGCGTCATCGACCGCGTCGCCCGCGACACCGGCGTGGGCAACCTCGGCCTCCTCTGCGACCTGTACCACCTCGCCGTCAACGGCGACGACCTCGACCAGGTGATCGCCACCTACGGCGACCGGGTTGCGCACGTGCAGATCGCCGACGCTCCCGGACGCCACGAGCCCGGCACCGGCACCCTCCACCTCGACCGCTACCTCGGCAGGCTCGCCGCCGCCGGCTATGCCGGCTGGGTCGGGTTGGAGTACGCGCCCAGCGGCGCCAGCGCCGACAGCTTCGCCTGGCTGCCCCGCGAGCGCCGCGGTGCCACCTGACCCGACCTGCACCAGACTCAGGAGCTTGCCATGCCTCGGATGAAGGCCATCGCAGCCGCCGTGCAGATCCTGCAGCGCGAAGGCGTGCGGCACGCCTTCGGCGTGCCGGGGGCGGCGATCAACCCCTTCTACGCCGCCCTGCGCGACAGCGGCGCCATCGCCCACGTGCTCGCCCGCCACGTCGAGGGCGCCGCGCACATGGCCGAGGGATACACCCGCACGCGGGCCGGCAACATCGGCGTCTGCGTCGGCACGTCCGGCCCGGCCGGCACCGACATGCTCACCGGGTTGTACTCGGCGGCGGCCGACTCCATCCCGATCCTGTGCATCACCGGGCAGGCGCCGACCGCGCGGCTGCACAAGGAGGACTTCCAGGCCGTCGACATCGCCGCCATCGCCAAGCCGGTCACGAAGCTGGCGACGACGGTGCTGGAGCCGGCGCAGGTGCCCGGCGCGTTCCAGCAGGCGTTCCACCTCATGCGGTCGGGTCGTCCGGGTCCGGTGCTGATCGACCTGCCCTTCGACGTGCAGATGGCCGAGATCCAGTTCGACATCGACGCCTACGAGCCGCTGCCGGTCCACCAACCGGCGGCGACCCGGGCGCAGGTCGACAAGGCCCTGGACATGCTCGCCGCAGCCGAGCGGCCGCTGGTCGTGGCCGGCGGCGGGATCATCAACGCCGACGCCGCCGACCTGCTGGTGGAGTTCGCCGAGCTGGTCGACGTCCCGGTCATCCCGACCCTGATGGGCTGGGGTGCCGTCCCCGACGACCACCGGCTGATGGCCGGCATGGCCGGGCTGCAGACCGCGCAGCGCTACGGCAACGCCAACCTGCTGGCCTCGGACTTCGTGCTCGGCATCGGCAACCGCTGGGCCAACCGCCACACCGGCGGCCTGGACACCTACACCCGCGGGCGGACCTTCGTCCACGTCGACATCGAGCCCACCCAGATCGGCCGGGTCTTCGCCCCCGACCTGGGCATCGTGTCCGACGCCAGGCTGGCGCTGCAGCAGTTCGTCGAGGCCGCCCGCGAGCGGCGGGACGCGGGGCGGCTGCCCGACCACAGCGACTGGGTGGAGCAGTGCCGCGAGCGCAAGCGGACCATGCTGCGGCGCACCCACTTCGACGACGTGCCGGTCAAGCCGCAGCGGGTCTACGAGGAGATGAACCGTGCGTTCGGCAAGGACACCCGCTACGTCAGCACCATCGGCCTGTCGCAGATCGCCGGCGGGCAGTTCCTGCACGTCTACCGACCCCGGCACTGGATCAACGCCGGTCAGGCGGGCCCGCTGGGCTGGACGCTGCCCGCGGCGCTCGGGGTCTGCGTGGCCGACCCCGACGCGACCGTGGTGGCACTGTCCGGGGACTACGACTTCCAGTTCCTGATCGAGGAGCTGGCGGTCGGGGCGCAGTTCCACCTGCCCTACATCCACGTCCTGGTGAACAACTCCTACCTGGGGCTGATCCGGCAGGCACAGCGCGCCTTCGACATCGACTACTGCGTGCAGCTGTCCTTCGACAACGTCAACTCCCCCGAGGTCGGCGGCTACGGCGTCGATCACGTCAAGGTCGCCGAGGGCATGGGCTGCAAGGCGCTGCGGGTACACGAACCCGGCGAGATCCTGCCCGCCTTCGAGGAGGCCAAGAAGCTGCTGGCCCAGCACCGCGTGCCGGTGGTGGTGGAGGTCATCCTCGAGCGGGTGACGAACATCTCGATGGGCACCGAGCTCGACAACATCGTCGAGTTCGAGGAGCTCGCCACCCGAGGAGAGGACGCTCCCACCGCCATCAGCGCGCTCAACCTCGACCAGATGCAGTTCCTCGACTAGCGGGAGTGGAGGGGTGCGTGTCGTCGTAGCTCCGGACAAGTTCAAGGGCTCCCTGACCGCGGCGCAGGTCGCCGCCCGGGTCGCCGCCGGGCTGACCCGCGCGGCTCCCAGCGTCGACGTCGCCAAGGTGCCCGTCGCCGACGGCGGCGACGGGACCCTGGAGGCGGCCCTTTCGGCCGGCTACCGCCGCGTCCCGGTACGCGCCGAGGGGCCCACCGGCGAGCCGGTGGACACCGCCTACGCCGAACGCGGCGGCGTCGCGGTGATAGAGCTGGCCGACGTGTCGGGGTTGCGCCGGCTTCCGGGCGGGCGGCTGGCTGCCCGCACCGCGTCCAGCTACGGCACGGGACAGGTGATCGGCGCCGCGCTCGACGCCGGGTGCCGCCGGATCGTCCTCGGCATCGGCGGCAGCGCCTGCACCGATGGTGGAGCCGGCATGGTGCAGGCGCTGGGGGGACGGCTGCGTGACGCTGGGGGTGCGGAGGTCGGGCGCGGCGGCGCGGCGCTCGCGGCCGCGCAGTCGGTCGACCTGGCCGACCTGCACCCGGCGTTGCGGGAGACCGAGCTGGTCGTCGCCAGCGACGTGGACAACCCGCTGCTGGGGCCGCGCGGCGCGGCGGCGGTCTACGGCCCGCAGAAGGGCGCGATGCCCACGGAGGTGGCCGAGCTGGACGCCGCCCTGGCCCGCTGGGCCGAGGCCGTCCACCGCGCCACCGGGGTGGGCGCGGCCGGGATGCCGGGCGCTGGAGCGGCCGGCGGCGTCGGCTTCGCCGTGCTGGCCGTGCTGGGCGCGACGCTGCAACCGGGAATCGACCTCATCCTCGAGCTGGTCGGCTTTCCCGCGACGCTGCCGGGCGCGCGGCTGGTGATCACTGGGGAGGGCTCCCTGGACGAGCAAACCCTGCATGGCAAGGCACCGGTGGGCGTGGCCAGGGCCGCGCGCGCGGCCGGCATCCCGGTGGTGGCGGTGGCAGGCCGCTCGCTGCTGTCTTCGGGCGAGCTGGAGCCCGCGGGGATCGTCGCGGCGTACGCGCTCACCGACCTGGAGCCCGATCCCGACCGGTGCATGAGCGAGGCCGGCCCGCTGCTGGAGCGGCTCGCCGTGAGGATCGCCGCCGATTGGGTGACCGACGACAAGATGACGAGCAGGTGATGGCGGGAACGCAGGAGGGCCGACGGATGGTCAACGTTCCGCTCTTCCTCAACGGCGAAGGGATGCGCGGCGGGCGCGTGCATCCCAGCATCGCCCGCTACCCCTTTCTCGGCGAGGCCACGACGGCCCCCCGCTACCGGTTCTACGTCTACGAGGCCCGCTTTCCGGCGCTCTGGCCCGTCGCCGACGGTGGCGTCTCGGTTCCCGGCGAGCTCATCGAGCTGCCCCTGGAGGCCGTCCGCGACGAGTTCCTGCCGATGGAGCCAGCCGAGTTGGAGCTCGGCGTGATCGAGCTTGCCGACGGCTCGGCCAGCCTGGCGGTGGTGCTGCGTGCCGAGGTTCACGCCCGCGGGACCGGACTGGTCGACATCTCCGACTACGGCGGCTGGCGCCCGTACCTGGCGCGGCGATGATCGAGCACGACACGGTCTTCCGAGCTCGCCGCCTGGTCACGGCGACCGGTGAGGGGAGCGGATGCGTCGGCGTCGCCGGTGGGCGGATCGCCGCCATCGCGCCACTGGAGGCCGGCCTGGTCGGGCGGCGGGTGGTCGAGCTCGGCGACGACGTCGTCCTCCTGCCGGGCCTGGTCGACTCCCATGTGCACGTCAACGAGCCCGGCCGCACCGAGTGGGAGGGGTTCGCGACCGCGACCCGGGCCGCCGCCGGGGGCGGTGTGACCACGATCATCGACATGCCGCTGAACAGCATTCCGCCGACCGTGGACGGGGCGGCGCTGGAGGTCAAGCGCAAGAGCGCCGAGGGCCAGTGCTTCGTGGACGTAGGCTTCTGGGGGGGCGCCATCCCGGGCAACCTGGGAGAGCTGCGCGGGCTGCACGACGCCGGCGTGTTCGGCTTCAAGTGCTTCCTGCTGCACTCGGGCGTGGACGAGTTCCCGCCGCTGCACCCGGCCCAGGTGGATGGCTACATGAGGACGCTGCGCGGCTTCGACGGGCTGCTGATCGTGCACGCCGAGGACGCCGGCGCGATCGACCGGGCGCCCAGCGCGCACGGGGCGCGCTACCTGGACTTCCTGTCCTCCCGCCCCCGCGATGCCGAAAACCTCGCGGTCGCGCAGGTCATCCGGGCGGCACGGCGCACGGGAGCGCGGGCGCACCTCCTGCACCTGTCCAGCGGCGACGCCCTGCCCACGATCGCCGGCGCGCGGCGTGAAGGGGTCCGCGTCACCGCCGAGACCTGCCCGCATTACCTGGTGCTCACCGCCGAGGAGGTCCCCGACGGCGCCACGCAGTTCAAGTGCTGCCCGCCGGTTCGTGAGGCGTCCAACCGGGAGCTGCTGTGGCGGGGCCTGGCCGACGGCACGATCGACTGCGTCGTGTCCGACCACTCGCCGTGCACGGCGGAGCTCAAGCGCCTGGACGCCGGCGACTTCGGGACGGCCTGGGGCGGCATCTCCTCGCTGGAGATCGGCCTGCCGGTGGTCTGGACCGAGGCGCGGCGGCGCGGCGTCGCGCTGGACGATGTCGTCCGATGGATGGCCGAACGCCCGGCGCGGCTGGTGGGGCTGCGGCGCAAGGGCCAGACCCGGGTGGGCTACGACGCGGACTTCTGCGTCTTCGCCCCCGAGGAGGAGTTCGTCGTCGACCCGAACCGGCTGCACCACAAGCACCCCATCACCCCCTACGCCGGGCGCCGGTTGCTCGGCGTCGTCCACGGCACGTGGTTGCGCGGCGAGGAGCTGGCCGGGGACGAGCCGCGCGGACGCCTGCTGACCAGAGGAGGAACCTGACATGGGCGACGACTTCACGCGGCTGCCCGACCTTGCCTCCCGGCGTCTGGGCGGGAGCGTGGTCTACGCCAACGACGAGCTGTTCGCCGAGCGGGAGAACCTGATCAAACCGGAGGCGCCTGCCTACTCGACCTACACGTTCGGTCACAAGGGCCAGGTGTACGACGGGTGGGAGACGCGGCGGCGGCGCGAGCCCGGACGTGACGACGCGATCGTGCGGCTCGGCGTGGCCGGCGTGGTGCGGGGCGTGGTCGTCGACACCGCCTTCTTCAAGGGCAACTACCCGCCGGAGGTGTCGGTCGAGGGGACGGGGATGGAGGGCTATCCGTCCCCGGCCGAGCTGCAGGAGGCCGAATGGGTAAGCCTCGTGCCGCGCTCGCCGGTCAAGGGCGACGCCCAGAACCCCTTCCCGGTGCAGGTGCCGCAGCGGTTCACCCACGTCCGCCTGTGCATGTATCCCGACGGAGGGGTGGCGCGGCTGCGCGTCCACGGCGAGGTGGTCCCCGATCCCCGCTTCCTGGCCACCGGCGCCCTCGACCTCGCCGCCCTGGTCAACGGCGGCGTGGTCACCGGCTGCAGCAACATGTTCTACTCCTCGCCGACCAACCTCATCTCCCCTGGCGACGCGCGGGTCATGGGAGAGGGCTGGGAGACCGCCCGGCGCCGCGACGACGGCAACGACTGGGTCGAGTTCGGCCTCGCCGGACCCGGCGCGGTGCGGCTGGCGGAACTCGACACCCGCTACTTCGTCGGCAACGCCCCCGGCTGGGCATCCTTGCGCGGCCTGGACCGACGGACCCGGCCCGACGACCCTGGCGCCTGGACCGAGCTGCTGCCCCGAACCCGGCTGCAACCCGACACTCGCCACCTGTTCCGGCTGCCCGCCACCGCCGAGGTCACCACCGTCCGGCTCGACGTCTTCCCCGACGGTGGCCTGGCCAGGGTCCGGCTGTACGGGGAGCTCAGCGCCCAGGGCCTGGCCGGGCTGGGGCTGCGCTGGCTCAACAGCCTGCCAGCCGCCCAGGCCCGCCAGGTGCTGCCGACCTGCTGCGCGTCGCGTGCGTGGGTCGAGCGAATGGCCGCCGGCCGACCCTACGCCGACCTGGACGCCCTGCTGGGCACCAGCGACCGCGCGGTTCGGGAGCTCGACCGGGACGACCTGGCCGAGGCGCTGGCAGCGCACCCGCGGATCGGGCAGCGCGCCGCCGGTTCCTCCACCGAGGCGGTCTGGTCGCGGCAGGAGCAGGCTGCGGTTGCCGACGCCGACGCCGAGGTTCAGGCGGCGCTCCTGGAGGGCAACCGCGCCTACGAGGAGCGCTTCGGCCACGCGTTCCTCATCTCCGCCAGCGGACGATCGGCGGAGGAGCTGCTCGCAGCGCTGCGCGAGCGGGTCGGCAACGACCCGGACAGCGAGTGGGGTGTGGTCGCCGAGGAGCTGCGGAAGATCACCCGCCTGCGGCTGGAAAGGCTGTTGCGACCATGAGCACGCTGTCGACCCACATCCTGGACGCCGTCTCCGGGCTGCCCGCCACCGGCGTGCGGGTCGCGCTGGACGGCCGCGACCGCGACGGCTGGCAGCCGCTCGGCCAGGCGGTCACCGACCACGACGGCCGCGTCCGCGACCTGGCGCCCGGCGGCGTTGGCGCCGGGGTGCACCGGCTGGTCTTCGCCACCGGGGAGTACTTCGCCGCCACCGGCCAGACCGGCTTCTACCCCGAGGTCCTGGTCGTCTTCGAGGTCACCGACCCCGGGCGGCACTACCACGTGCCGCTCCTGCTCAGCCCGTTCGCCTTCTCCACCTACAGAGGCTCCTAGCCAGGAGGTGCCATCGCATGGCTGTCGTCCTCGGCCACAACCAGTACGGCAAGGCGGAGAACCGGGTCGTCCGCGTCTTCCGCGCCAGCGACCCGCACGAGATCGTCGACTACAACGTCAGCGTCGCCCTGTCAGGCGGCCAGGAGCCGCCGCACCTGACCGGCGACAACGCGCCCGTGCTGCCCACCGACACCCAGAAGAACACCGTCTACGCCTTCGCCAAGGAGGACGACGCCGTCGCCCAGCCCGAGTCGTTCGGCATCCGGCTGGCCCGCCACTTCGTCGACAACACCGAGCCGATCACCCGGGCGCGGGTGAAGCTGGAGCTGTATCCCTGGTCGCGGCTGAACAACCCGCACGCCTTCGTCCGCGACGGGCGGTACGTCCGCACCGCCACCGTCACCTACGACGGGTCGACCACCTGGGTGGTCTCCGGGGTCAAGGACCTGGTGGTGCTCAAGTCCACCGATTCGGAGTTCTGGGGCTACATCCAGGACCAGTACACCACCCTGCAGCCCACCCGCGACCGGATCATGGCGACGTCGCT
This sequence comes from Actinomycetes bacterium, assembly GCA_035640005.1. Lineage (GTDB taxonomy): Bacteria > Actinomycetota > CALGFH01 > CALGFH01 > CALGFH01 > DASQWY01. The sequence goes on along the minus strand of DASQWY010000735.1, from coordinate 1,263 downwards.
GCTGGCGCAGTGGTGGCACACCAGCGAGGACGTCGACTGGGCCAAGTCCTATGAGACCGTCCTGTCGGCGCTGCTCGACACCTTCGCCGGCCACCACAGCCTGGCGCTGCAGCACACCCTCTACGAGATGGGCTCGGCGGTGCTCGTCGGCCAGCCGGAGATCGCGGAGATCCGCTTCTCGGCGCCCAACAAGCACCACTTCGTCTACGACCTGGCCCGCTTTGGCCTGGAGAACAACAACGAGGTCTTCCATGCCGACGACCGGCCCTACGGCCTGATCGAGGCGACCGTCCGCCGCGACGACGCACCTCAGCCGGGCCTGGCCTTCGATCCCGGCCAGGGCTGGTGACAGGCGCGCGGCCGCTTGACGAGCAGTGACCGGCCAGCCGACGGCTGGCGAAGCTCGAGTCGTCGGCGACGATGGTAAGTGTGGTGGGGTCCGGCGCCTGCAGCTAGGAGGGTCCGGCGATACGGCCAGCGAAACTCGGCCTGAGGCGGTCTGACATGCGGGTAATCTCCCTCGGTTGGCCGATCTACGCTTGGGGTAGGCGCAATGCAGAGGTGAGCGCCGATGGCGGCATGTCCTACCTGTGGCTGCCCATGCGGGCAGCGCCCCTGTCCTACCTGCGGGTTCCCGTTGGCGCTACGTGGTGTCCGCTCGCGCCGTGGCGAGCGCGCAGGCCAACCGGGCGAGGATGGTCAGGTCCGCGTGGAGCTGGACCCGCTCAAGCCGCCGAACCCGTAGCGGCAGCAGCGCCCATTCGTGCTTGAGCCGGCCGTTCTCCCGCTCGACCGCCCCGCGCAGCCGGTACAGCTTCTTCCACCGGGCCGTCCCCCTGGGGATCAGGGTGTGCAGCCGGCTCGCGCCGATCCCGTGGGGTGCGGGAATTCCGACATGCGCTATGAGCTGCAGGTTCGCGCCAGCGACCGCCCCGATGTTGTGATGCCGCTCCCCTACGTCCGCCACATCTCCACCGCAAAGGCCAAGCCGGTGCTCCCCAAACTCGCCTACCTCGCGCTGTGCCGCACCATCCAACTGCTCACCCTGCTGGTCCGCGGCGACACCACCAAGGACCTGGAGATCCTGGTGCTGCGCCACCAGCTGGCCGTGCTGCGCCGCCAGCGCCAGGTCCCACGCCCAAGGTTCGAGCCCGCCGACCGGGCTCTGCTGGCCGCCGTCAGCCGCGTGCTGCCCCGGGCCCGCTGGTCCTGCTTCCTGGTCAGGCCCCAGACGCTGCTGCGCTGGCACCGCCGCCTGGTCGC
>DASQWY010000734.1:0-2025 GCA_035640005.1 Actinomycetes bacterium | reverse complement strand
ACCACACCCGCCTGGCCACCGAGTTCACCCACACCCACCCCAACCTCCAGCGGACGCCGTCCGTGACGCCGAGCAAGCCTTCGACCGGCTCAACCCCGACTTCGGCGTCCCCGCCGACACCACCAACCCCCTCGGCCACCGCGACGTCCAACAGCGCGAGGCCGCCCTCACGCTCGGCACGCGAGTGGCGGTGGCCGCCATGCGGGAGAACGACCCTGATCCGGGCATCTGGCTGGCCGGCCAGGACTACCAGGCCGCCGACGCCACCCACGCCGCCCGCCACCAGCCCGCCCTGGCCCGGCACGGGCCCGAGCGGGTTGACCCCGAACGCTAACCATCCGACGTCAGCAGCAGGAGCAAGGAGTAGATCTGATGGCAGCGGACAACCACACCACCATCGTCGGCAACCTGGTCGAGGACCCCGAGGTCCGCTTCACCCAAAACGGCATCGCCGTGGCCAACCTGCGCGTCGCCGTGACCCAGCGGATCCAGCAGGACGGCGAGTGGCGCGACGGCGACACCTCGTTCTTGCGCGTCAACGTCTGGCGCGGGCAGGCCGAGCACCTGGCCGACTCCCTCACCAAGGGCGACCGGGTGATGGTCACCGGGCGGCTGCGCCAGCGCAGCTGGGAGACCCCCGAGGGCGACAAGCGCTCGGTGACCGAGATCGAGGCCGACGAGGTCGGCGCCTCCCTCAAGTGGGCCACGGCCAAGGTCGAACGCACCAGCCAGCGCGGCAACGGCGAGCGCTCCCAGGGCCGGGAGCGGCAGGCCGAACGCGGTGGCGACTTCAACGACGGGCCGCCGTTTTGACCAACTCTTCGACGTCGTCCGTGCCCCCGGCCAAACCGGGGGCACGACGTGTCCGGGGTGATAGGTCGGGGATCCGGCTGGCGGGGGCGACGGTAGCGCCGCTACCACGGCGGCCGCTGCGAGCCTGGCTGGTGTTGGCTAGTGAGGCTTGACATGCGCATGACCGCAACCCAGGCTCGCGCCAGCGGTTCCTGGCAGCGCCGGAGCCGCCGTGACCCGGACACGGCGAGGAAGGAGCCGGTCATGGCCGAGGACCCCAAGGCCATCGCGCGGCGGACCTTGGAGGAGATCCTCCCCAACGGCGACGTCGCCGGCTTGCGGGCGGTGATGCACCCCGAGGTGGTCAACCATGAGCCCCCGGCCGGCGCGCCGCCGGGGCTGGACGGCATGGTCCAGGCCATGCGCTGGGTCCAGCAGGGATTCTCCGAGCGGCGCTTCGAGGTCCACCAGGTCATCGCCGAGGGCGACACCGTGGTGGTCCACTGCACCTTCCACGGCCGCCATACCGGGCAGTTTTTGGGGCTGGCCCCCACCAACCAGCCGGTCGCCCACCGCCAAGTGCACATCGTCCGCTTCCAGGACGGCAAGGTCGTGGAGCACTGGGCGGTCCGCGACGACCTGGGGCTGGGGCGCCAACTGGGCCTGTTCCCCGGCCCGCCTGGCCGAGCCGCTCCCGGGGGCGCGTAGCCACGACCGGTGCGGCAAAGCATGGGCGTTGGCACGCGCATCCGACGTGCCGACGGGCCGCCAGTCCTGGAAGGACTCTTCCGGGCTCGGCGAGGTCGTCAGCAACCACGACGCGGGCGAGGACCGCGGCGTCGAGGTCGTGGTGGGCGAAGCGCTGCCGGCGGTGGAGGGGGGACGCATGGGTGAGGCACTCGGGCAATCGCTTCCGCTGGCGGTCGGGGTGGCGTTGAGCCCCGTTCCGATCGTCGCGGTCGTGGTCCTGCTCACCTCCTCCAGGGCGCGTTCCCTCGGCCCGGTTTTCGTCCTCGGCTGATTGCTTGGCCTGGTGGTGGTCGGCGCCGTCGTGCTTGCCGTCGTCGGACCGGGCGGTGCCGGCAGCTCCGGTCAGCGAACCAGGTGGGTCAGCTGGGTGGTGATCGTCGTGGGGGTGCTGCTGCTGGTGGAGGCCGTGCGCCGCCTGCGTGCTCGCACCCGCGGGGGGGGAGGAGGCTCCCCTGCCGGCGTGGCTGGGAGCGGTTGACCGGC
>DASQWY010000733.1:0-9762 GCA_035640005.1 Actinomycetes bacterium | reverse complement strand
CCGGCGGGTACTCGCATCCGCACCCGGCTGCGGCTGCCCGCCCGGGACGAACAGGTGCTGCGCACCGTCGGTGAGTACCTGGGCCGGCTGGCCAGCACCGACGTCGCCGACCGCTGCCGGCTCGGCCGTGCAGGCCAGCGCCGGGCCGACCGCAAGCGGGCGCTCACCGGCGCCTCCTCCAGCCGCTGGGCGGGGACGATCACCCGCACCTCCGATGACCAATGGCAACGGGCCTACAAGAACCTTCTGGACACTCGCGCCGGGCTGCGCCGCGCGATCCGGCGGCTGCGGGCGCGGCTGGCGGCACCGGTCGGGCAGCGGCAGGGCGGGGTGCGCGGCTACGGGTCACGGGCAGAGCGGTTCCAGAAACAACGGCGGCTGCAGCACCTACAGGCCAGGCTGGCCGAGGTGGAGGCGCGGCTGGCGGCAGGTCGGGTGTCGGTATGCCGGGGTGGCCGCCGGCTCGCCAAGCTACGCCATGCCCCGAGAGGTAGCGGCAGATCATTGACGGAGGCCGCGTGGCGGGCGCGCTGGCAGGCGGCGCGGTGGTTTCTGACCGCCGACGGGGAGGCCGGCAGGCGCTGGGGCAATGAGACGATCCGGGTGCACCCGGAGGAGGGCTGGTTGGAGCTGCGGCTGCCGACGCCGCTGGCGCAGCGGTCCAACACGCCGGGTCGGGCGGCGACCTACCGGCTGTCGTGCCCAGTCGTTTTCGGCTACCGGGCCGGTGAGTGGGCGGCGCAGGCGGCCAGCGGCGCGGTCCGCTACGACATCTGGTTCGACCCGATCAAGGGCCGCTGGTACGCCGACGCGTCCTGGCGGCTGCCGGCCAGGACGGTGCCCTCGCTGGAGCAGTTGCGCCAGCACCGGACGCTCGGGGTGGACCTGAACGCCGGCCATCTGGACAGCTGGGTGCTGGACGCTTCGGGGAACCCGGTCGGCTCACCCCACACGATCCAGCTCGAGCTGGACGGGCAGTCGGCCAGCATCCGCGATGGACGGCTGCGCGCGGCCGTTGCGGCGATTATCCGCCTCGCCACCGCGCATGGCTGCCGCTCGATCACGGTGGAGAACCTGGCGTTCGCCGACGCCCGCCAGGCCGGGCGGGAGACCCTCGGGCGTGGGAGCCGTGGCAGGCGCTTCCGCCACACTGTCGCTGGCATACCGACCCGGCGGTTCCGCGACCTGCTGGCCGGCATGGCGACCAACGCCGGCCTGTGGGTGGTCGCCGTGGATCCCGGCTGGACCTCCAAATGGGGAAAGCGCTACTGGTATACGCCCCTCGACCAGCAAACGAAGCAGGCGAGCACCATCACCGGCCATCATGCGGCGGCGGTGGTAATTGCACGGCGCGGCCTTGGGCTCAGTGCCCGGCGGCGGCCAGGTGTGCCCCGAGTCCACCGGAGGATGGGCAAGAGAGAGCTACCGGCCAGGCCGGACGATCGAGTCCTTAGCCGTGAGGGACCCGGACCGCCGGGAGGCCAGCGGGCAGCGGCACGGCCGCGCAGGACCCGCCGGGCTGAGCAGATTGGGCTCGGGGACCAGGTGGCACAGGACCGTCCGGTGCCACCCGCCAGCGCCGACATACGCTGACGCACCAGGAACGGTAGTCGCGCAGGTAGCGGGTGGCCCGCGCCGAAGTCGTAGATCGCCAGCCGGCGACGACGCCTTAGCTCACGCAGCATGCCTCCCGCATCGACCGGGGCGGCCGCCGGTTTAGGCCGCGCCCCACCTCATGTGAAGGCCATGCCTACCCCGCGGCGGCGCGCGCCTTGGCCATCACCGCCTGCAGGAACGGCCCCTTGGCGTTGCGGTAGCCGATGACGTCGTCGCCGAAGACCAGCGCCAGCGCCTTCTTCAGGTCCCCGTAGGCGGCGGCGACGTCCGCGTGCCCGCGCAGGTAGTCGCGGATCAGGACCAGCTCCTGCCAGCGCGGGCTGGACGGCTCGGTGACGTGCACGTGGTGGGTCCAGGGTCCGGGAGGCCCCTTCCGGAACATCATCTCGCCCGGCAGCCACGACTCGTACTCGGCCATGTAGGTGTAGCCCAGCGCCTGCAGCGGCTGGACGCAGCGGGACCGCGCCTCGGGCAGGCTGCGCACCGCCACCAGCAGGTCGATGATCGGCTTGGCGGCCAGGCCGGGGACCGCCGTGCTGCCGACGTGCTCGACGGTGACGACGATCGGCCCGAGCGCGTCCCGCACGTGGGTTCGCTCGCGCTCGAACAGGGCGGCCCACGCCGGGTCGTAGTCGCGGACCACGATCGGTCCGCCGCCGTATCGCTCGCTGGCCGCCATCAGGCGACCAGGGTAGCGGGAGTCAGTTGGCGATGAAGACGTGCCGGTGCACGGTGCTGGCGTCGTCGACGGCGGTGAGCAGGTAGGCGGCGAGGTCGGCGCGGGAGAGGGTGATCCCGCGGGGCACGTTGCGGTCGATGGCGGTCCGCCACCTGCCCCTGGCGGCCCGGTCGGTCAGCCTCGGCGGGCGCAGGATCGTCCAGTCCAGGTCGCTGGCGTGGACCTCGGCCTCGGCGTGGCGGAAGTCGGCGAGGACGTGCCGCAGCAGGCGCCGTGCCAGCGGCTTGGCCAGGTAGCGCATGACCGGCCCGTCGCCGGCGTCGCTGACCACCGAGCCGCTGGTCAGCAGCAGCCGGCGGACGCCGTTGGCCTGCATCGCCTTGACGATGCTGCGGGCGCTGTCCCGGCAGACCGAGGTGGGGCCGCCGGTGCGCGGGCCCACCGCCGACACCACGGCGTCCGCCCCGGCCACCGCCTCCTGGATCGCCGCCGGGTCCATGACGTCGGCGGTGACCACCCGCAGCCGCCGCTGGGCCGGGACCGCCAGCCTGGCCGGGTCGCGCACCACCGCGGTGACCTCGTGCCCCGCCGCCAGCGCCTGCTCGACGAGCTGCCGCCCGGTGCCGCCGGTCGCCCCGAAGATCGTGAGTCGCATGCCGCCCACCTCCCCTTCCATCTGTACTCCATATGATACGAATATCATATCATCTGGCTCCGATACCAACAAGGCTGGTCCGTGTCGACATGCGGATGGGGAGCTGGTTGACTGCGCGCCCATGAGCGGCGACTTCCCGACCGAGGGGATGGAGCTCACCCACCTGCTGGTGGTGAGCGACCTGGAGCGGTCCCGCAGGTTCTACGGCGACGTGCTGGGCGCCGAGGTGTACCGCGAGTACGGCGGCACCTCGGTGGTGCTGCGCTTCCTGGGGTCGTGGCTGCTGCTGGTCACCGGCGGCGGACCGACCCGGGACAAGCCGGACGTCACCTTCGCCGCTCCGGCCGACCCCCACACCGTCAGCCACGAGCTGACCGTCCGCGTCCCCGACTGCCACGCCGCCTACGCGACCCTGCTGGCACGGGGCGCGCCGTTCCTGACCCCTCCGGTCGAGTACGACTGGGAGGTGCGCGCCTTCTTCCGCGACCCGGACGGCCACCTGCTCGAGATCAGCGAGTCGAGGTCCCCGGGGTGACGGCGTGTCCCCTCAGCCTCGGCGTCAAGGCGTGTCGGCGTGCTCCCGCTCGGCGGCCGGCAGGTAGCGTTCGGCGTGGCCGAGCGGGCCGAGCGAGAAGGAGAGCGCGATCAGCGCGACCACCGCGCCGATGACGCCGTAGACCAGGGCGACGCTGCCGGTCCGCTCGACCGCCCAGCCGCCGGCCAGCGCCCCGACCGGAATGGCCGACCACGCCAGCACGCCGGCGATGCTCACGACCCGCCCGAGCAGGGGATTGGGGACGATCTGCTGGCGCAGGCTGCCGGTGTTGATGTTGAAGAAGCTGCCCAGGCCGCTGACGACCGCCCACAGCGGCAGCGCCACCCAGTACCAGCGGGTCACCGCCAGCACGATCGTGAGCAGCCCGTGGACTGCCAGCGCGCCCAGCGCCGCCATGCTGAACGACAGCCGCCGCCGCACCGGCCCGGCCGCCAGCGACAGCAGCACCACCCCGGCGCTGCCGGCTGAGTACAGCAGGGCCACGCGGCTGTCGCTGGCGTCCAGCTGGCGCTTGGCGAACACCACCAGCTGCCCGTAGAGGTTGTTCCCGAGCAGGTTGATCAGCGCCATCATCGCCGAGATGGTGCGCAGCACCGGGTGGCCGAGGACGTAGCGCAGGCCCTCGACGACCTCGCGGCGCAGCGCCCGCCGCTCCAGCCCCTCGGGGCGCGGGGCGTTGAAGCTCCTGCCGATCAGCAGCAGCGTCCCCGCCGAGACCAGGAACGAGGCCGCGTCGAACCACAGCACCTGCTGCACCGCCAGCAGGGTCAGCAGCAGGCCGGCCAGCAGCGGCCCGCCGACCTGCGCCGCCGAGTAGCTGGCCTGGACGCGGCCGTTGGCGCTGACCAGGTCGTCGCCGGAGGGCACCAGGCTGGGGATGGCGGCGAACTCGGCGGAGTCGAAGGCGATCGTCAGGGTGAGCTGCAGAACGCCACCCCGTACACCCAGCCCACCGACAGCTGGTCGACAGCGGCCAGCAGCGGGATGGTGGCGATCACCGCCGCCCGCGCCAGGTCGGTGGCGATCATCAGCCGCTTGCGGTCGACCCGGTCCACCCACGCCCCGATGACCAGCCCGAACAGCAGGTAGGGCACGAACTCGCAGGCGGTGGTGACGCCCAGGTTGATCGGCGACCGGGTCAGCTTGAACACCAGCAGCGGCAGCGCGAACAAGGTGAACGAGCTGCCCAGGTTGGAGATCGTCTGCCCCAGCCAGAACCGCCCGAAGGCCCCCGACAGCAACCAGCTCCGCCGGCCGCTCGCCTCCGTGGTCATGCCGGCCATTGTGGCAGGCAGGGACAGAGAGGACCCGGGGCCGGGGTCGCGGAGTACGTGACACCCTGTCACAATCCCCTTTGCCTGACTCGGCGCGCCGGGACGTTTTGGCCCCCCCGAGCGCCCGGCGCGCCGACAGGCCTCCCGCGCGGGCCGATCAGGCGCCGCGTTCGCCGGCGGCGGACAGGTTGGTGGGCGAGCCGGGTCCCGCGTTCGCGGCCACGCCGGTGCGGCCGAGGAACGCCTCGACGCCCGCGGGGTCGAGGGGGCGGCTGAAGTAGTAGCCCTGGCTCAGCGGGCAGCCCAGCTCGCGGAGGCCCTCGGCCTGGTCCGGCGTCTCGACGCCTTCGGCGACCGTTTCCAGGTGGAGGGCCTGGCTGAGCCGGACGACCGCCTCGGCCACCACCGACCCCTCCGAGCTGGTGCCGAAGTCGGCGACGAAGCAGCGGTCGATCTTGAGGATGTCGACTGGAAGGTGGGTGAGGTAGCCGAGCGAGGAGTAGCCGGTGCCGAAGTCGTCGATGGCGATGCGGATGCCGAGCTGCTTGAGCCTGGTCAGCCTGGCGACCACGTCGTCACGGTCGTGCATGAGCACGCCCTCGGTGAGCTCCAGCACCAGGGTGTGCGGGTCGAACCCGGTGCGCTCCAGGATCGCGGTGACGTCCTCGACCAGGTCAGGGTCCTGCATCTGCCGGGGGGACAGGTTGACGCTGAGCTGCAGCGGCCGGGACCCGGGGAACCGCTCCTGCCAGGCGTGGACCTGACGGCAGGCCCGCTCGAGCACCCAGGCGCCGAGGTCCCCGATGAGCCCGGTCTCCTCGGCGAGCTGGATGAACTCGCCAGGCGGGAGGAGCCCACGGCTGGGGTGCTGCCAGCGCACCAATGCCTCCACGCCGGTGATGCCGCCGTCGTGCAGCGTGACGATCGGCTGGTAGTGGACGACCAGCTGCCCGCGCTTCAGGGCCAGCCGCAACTCCTTCGCGAGGATCGTCCGCTCCAGCTGGCGGTCGTCCGGGATGTGGCCGTACAACTCGAAGCCGTGCGCGCCGCGCCGCTTGGCGACGTACATCGCCATGTCAGCCCGGCGTAGCAGCTCCTCCGGGTCGTCGGCGCCGCCCTCCGACAGCGCGATCCCGATGCTGGACCGCACCTGCAGGGTGTGGTTGTCGACGACGATCGGGTCGTCGAGCTCGGCCAGGATCCGCTGGGCGGCCATGGTGACGTCCGCCGGGCCGTTGACCTGCTCGAGGACCACCGCGAACTCGTCGCCGCCGAGCCGGCCGCTGGTGTCGATCTTGCGGATACAGCCGCGCAGCACGTCGGCGAAGCCGACCAGGACGTCGTCACCGACCTCGTGGCCGAAGGTGTCGTTGATCTGCTTGAAGCCGTCCAGGTCCAGCAGCAAAACCGCGACCTGGTCGCCGTTGCGGCGGGAGCGGGCCAGCGCCCGCTCCAGGTCCACCCGCAACTGCGTCCGGTTGGCCAGGCCAGTGAGGCTGTCGGTCACGATCAGCTCGTGGTTCTCGCGCAGGGCGGTGATCTGGCGCAGCACCACCACGGCGGTGAGGACCACCGCGCCGACCAGCAGCCCGCCGAGCGGGTACAGACCCTGGCCGCGGGCGATCAGCAGCAACAGGCCGTAGCCGAGCCCGACCGCGACGTACGGCAGCCGGTTGACGTGCCAGGACCGGGCCCGCTGGGCGCCACGATCCGGATGGCCGGCACGGTAGTGCTGCTCGCCGGCGGCGACCGCGAACAGGAAGTTGGCGCTCAGCCAGAACAGGTCCGGCCAGCTCCCGCCCACAAAGCCCGCGTGCAGGCCGATATATCCGTAGTAGACGTCGGCGACCACGAACAGGGCCAGGCCGCCGATCAGGATCTGCAGGGGACGCCGGCTGGAAGCGGCCGGTCCGCGCAGCAGCACCTTGGCGATCCCGAACACCAGCACCAGGTCGCCGACCGGGTAGGCGATCGAGGTCGCGACGGTGAGGAAGCCGGCGCCGCTGTCGGTCACGGCCGGGCCGAGCACCAGGTACCACAGGACCATGAACCCGCCTGCGACCACCGTGATGGTGTCGAGCGCGAGCTTGAACCGCTCCTGGCGGCTGTGCGGCCGGCCGGGGAACGCGAACAGCCCGCCCAGCAGTACCGGGATGAAGGCCAGGTAGCCGACGTCGGCCAGCGACGGGAACGGGGGGCTCGTGTTGATCGCCGACTCCAACCACCACCAGACGGTATTGGCGAACAACTGGCAGCCGAACGCGGCCGCCAGGATCCGCCAGGCCAGCCGGGTGCGGCGATCCAGCCCCCGGTGGCGGGCGGCCCGGGCGGCCAGCACGGTCGCCAGCAGGCTGAGCGGGATGTATGCGAAGTCGGTGACCCAGGTGCGCAGGTGGTCGCCGCCGAAGTCCGAGACGTAGTAGGCGAAGAACGCCATCAGCCCCGCACCGCAGCCCAGGGTCGCCAGGAAGCCCCAGTCTCGGCAGCGCCGCACCAGGACGGACAGGGGAACGGTCGCTCGTCGGTTCATCTCGCCTCGGGTCGGTCGGGAATCGTCCCGTCCTCATCGGCGGCGGCGGCCCCGACTCAAGGCGTTTCGCTACCTCGCCTGAACTTGACCGCAGGTGACGTTCGCCGCGGCGGCGGTCATCGCGGCGGCGTGATCGGAGGCGATGAAGGCCGCCACGTTCCCGACGTCGGCGAGCGACGTCAACCGGTTCAACAACGTGCTTCGCCGCAGCCAGGCGATCAGCTCAGCTCGCGTCATGCCGTTGCCGGATCCGGTGCCGTAGTCGGGAAAGACGACCTCGGGGCCCCCGATGGCCTCGGGAAGGCCGGTCGTCTGGAGCCACACCACCCGGACGCCATACCTTCCCAGCTCGCAAGCCCACTGGCGGCAGAGGCTCTCGATGGCGTCGAAGGTGACCCCAGTGCCGCCGACCTCGGGGATGGCCGCCCGCGCGGTGGTCGCCGTGATCGTCATGATCACGCCCGATCCCTGCCTGGTCATGTGCCGCGCGGCCGCCCTCGCGGTCAGGAACTGCGACCTCATGGCGGTCGTGATCGGTCGGGCGAAGTCCTCGAACGACATCTCGACCAGTGGTGCGCCGTGCACGTCCCCATGGCTGATGGCGTTGAAGGACACGTCGATGCCTCCCGCCATCTCGGCAACGACGTCGGCGTGCCGGTCGACGGCCAGCTCGTCGAGCGCATCGACCTGCGCCGTGGAGACCGCTCCCCCGGCGCTGGAGATCTCCGCGGCCACGTCGTCGAGGGTCGCAAGGGTGCGGCCGGCGAGGAAGACCCTCGCGCCCTCGCGGGCGAAGGCGCGGGCCACGGCACGACCGACCGACCCCGCCCCGCCGTAGATCACCGCGTTCTTGTGCTCCAGCAGCATCTTGATCCTCCAGTGGTCGAGTTCTCGCTCAGGCGTGGGCGGCATAGAGTCAGCGGATGAGCGAGCTGCCGACCGGGACGGTAACGTTCCTCTTCACCGATATCGAGGGCTCCACCCGCCTGCTCCAGGCACTCGGCGACCGGTACCCGGCGGTCCACGACCAGCAGGCGGCGATCATCCGGCGAGCCATCGCCGACGGCGGCGGGATCGAGGTCAGCACCCACGGGGACGCCTTCTTCGTCGCCTTCCGCACTCCGGCAGGGGCCGTCCGGGCGGCGGTCGCCGCCCAGCAGGGCCTCGCCTCCCACGACTGGTCCCCTGGCCCCCCGGTGCGCGTCCGGATGGGCGTCCACACCGGGGAAGGGACCTTGGGCGGCGACGACTACGTCGGCATCGACGTGCACCGGGCGGCCCGGATCGCCGACGCGGCCAACGGTGGGCAGGTCATCCTGTCCGACGCCACCCGGGGCCTCGTCCAGCACGCGCTGCCGGCAGGCACCTCCCTCCGCGACCTGGGAGTGCACCAGCTGCGGGGCATCGAGGACCCCGAGCGCCTCCACGACCTGGTCATCGAAGGGCTCGCCGCCGACTTCCCACCCCCCCGGACGCCCGACGCCAGGCCGAACAACCTCCCGCCGCAGCTCACGTCGTTCGTGGGTCGGGAGGAGCAGATCGTCGAGGTGGAGCGGCTCCTCGACCATACCCGCCTGCTCACCCTCACCGGGCCGGGGGGATCCGGGAAGTCCCGGCTGGCCCTTCGGGTTGCCGCGGAGCTGCTCACCCGGTACCAGGACGGCTCCTGCTTCGTCGACCTGTCCCCGGTGACCGATCCCGCCCTGGTCCCGGCGGCGGTGGCCAACGCACTGGGGATCCCGGAGGCGGCCAACCGTCCGATCCTCGAGGAGGTCAAGGACCACCTCCGCCACCGCGAGCTCCTCCAGGTCGTCGACAACTTCGAGCAGGTGGCCGAGGCGGGCCCGGTGATCGAGGAGCTCCTCACCGCCGCGCCGAAGCTACGGACGATGGTCACCTCCCGCGTCGTGCTGTCGCTACGGGGCGAGCAGGAGTACGCGGTCCCACCGCTCGACGTGCCCGATCCCGAGCGGCTCCCCCCGGACCTGTCCACGCTCAGCGCGGTCGAGGCGGTGCGCTTGTTCAGCGAGCGCGCCAGGGCCGCCAGTCCCCGGTTCACGCTGACCGAGCAGAACGCCCCGGCCGTCGCCGAGATCACCGCGCGGCTGGACGGCCTTCCCCTGGCGATCGAGCTTGCGGCCACCCGGACGAAGGTGCTGACGCCGGAGGAGATGCTTGCCCGGCTCAAGCGGCGCCTGTCGATCCTCACCTCCGGGTCGCCGAGCCTGCCGAAGCGCCAGCGGACCCTCCGGGCCACGATCGCCTGGAGCTACGACCTGCTCGATCCGGTCGAGCGGCGCCTGTTCGCGCGGCTGTCGGTCTTCACCGGCGGCTGGACGTTCGAGTCGGCCGAAGCGGTCTGCGACCCGGAAGGACTCGGCCTGGACGCCCTCGACGGACTGACCTCGCTGGTGGACAAGTCGCTGATCCGCAGGACCGAGCCTGCCGGGC
>DASQWY010000732.1:0-2676 GCA_035640005.1 Actinomycetes bacterium | reverse complement strand
GGTACGGTCCCGGGTCGGCGCCGGAGGCGGCCGCGGCCAGCCGCGCCAGGAAGCTCGTCCAGCCCTCGTCGTGCAGGGCCCGCAGCTCGCCGGGCAGCCGGTGGTGGACCAGCCGCAGGCGGGTGCCCTGGTCCACCTCGGTCAGGTCGACCTCGACCAGCGACTTGCCGGGCGGCAGGTTCCACGCCGGGTCGGTCCAGCCCCAGCTGAAGACGACCCGGGCCGGCGGCTGGACCTCGACGTACTCGCCCTCGCAGAACTGGCCCGGCTGGATCTCGAAGCGGAAGCGGCCGCCCGGTTCCGGCTCCAACTGGGCATCGATGCCGATCCAGCGCACCAGCCGGCCGGGGTCCACGAAGAACTCGAAGACCGCCTCGCGAGGGTGCGGCAGCACCAGCTCGTGCACCACCCGCCCGTCCTCGTCGATCACTCGCGCCGCCCCTCCGCGACCCGCTCGCCGAGCGTGGCCAGCCGGGCCGCCCAGAAGTCGTCGAGGAACGCCCGCAGCTGTGCCAGGCCCTCCTCGCGGGCCCGGTACAGCCGGCGGTTGCCCGCCTTGCGGACCTCGATGAGCCCGGCGTTCCTGAGGACCTTCAGGTGCTGGGAGGTCGCCGGCCTCGTCCAGCCGCAGGCCTCGGCCAGCTCGCCCGACGGCCGCGCGGTGCCGGAGACGAGTTGCAGCACGCGGCGCCGCCCGGGATGGGCCAGCGCGCGCAGGGCGGCTTCGGTGTCCATGCGGGCAGCGTGACGCAATTTAAGCGATTATGCAACTACCATGCCTGCAGCGGACCGACGGCGTGCTCGCCGCCGCCGGCGAGCTGCTGGCGAGCATGTGGAACCTGCTGGCCGGCTACGCCGGCCTGGTCTCGGTCGGGCAGCAGGCGTTCGTCGGGCTCGGCGCCTACTTCGTGCTGATCCTGGCGCAGCGCGGGCTGGAGCCGTTCGCGGCCATCCCGGTCGCGGCGGTCGCCTGCGCCGCGGTCGCCCTGCCGATCTCGTGGCTGGTGTTCCGGCTGCGCGGCGGCTACTTCGCGATCGCCACCTGGGTGGCGGCCGACGTGTGCCAGCTGCTGATCAGCCGCTTCTCCTCGCTCGGCGGCGGCACCGGCAAGTCGCTGCCCGGCCTGGAGGGCACCGACCCGACGGTGCTCACCGCCGCCACCTACTGGGCGGCCCTGGCGGTCACGGTGGCCGCGCTCGCCGCCGTCTACCTGGTGCTGCGGCGGCGCCTGGGGCTGTCGCTCACCGCCGTGCGGGACAACGAGATCGGCGCCCGCAGCCTCGGCGTGCGGGTCGCGCGCACGCAGCGGGCCGTCTACCTGATGGCCGCGCTGGGCTGCGGGGCGGCGGGCGCCCTGCTGATCATCAGCCAGCTCAACGTGGAGCCGACCTCGGCGTTCACCGTGCAGTGGTCCGCCGAGATGATCTTCGTGACGGTGATCGGCAGGATCGGCTCGATCGAAGGGCCGATCATCGGCACGATCCTGTTCTTCGCACCGCAGCAGACGCTGGCGCAGTACGGCCCCTGGTACCTGATCATCCTGGGCGCCGTGGCGGTGGCGGTGGCGATCTGGGCGCCGCGGGGACTGTGGGGGCTGATCGCCGACCGCACCAACCTGCGGCTGTTCCCGGTCGGCTACTGGCTGTGGCCAGCGCCGGCGCCGGAGGCCGGCGCGCCCCGCCGTGGCGCTGAGCCGGTGGTGTGATGGCGCACCAGGCCGGCCAGCTCGGGGGCGAACTCGGCGAGCACCTGCCGGACGCGCAGCTCGCCCAGCGGCCCGAGCGCGTCGTAGACCTCGGCGAACACCTCGCGCGCGCGCCGGCGCGGCCACCCCTGGGGCAGCAGCTCGTCCGGCAGCTCCGGGTCGAGGTTGGGGAAGTTGCGCCAGGTGTCCATCACTGCGGTCCGCGCGATCAGCGCCTCGGCGCTGCCCACGCCGCCGCGGCGGAGCCGTTCCAGCAGCGGCTGGTAGCCGGCGACGAACTCCTCGTAGAGCTTGCGCAGGTAGGGGAGGTCCCAGGCGGCGATCGGGTCGCCGCCGTCCGGCCCGCCGGGCGCCACCGTCGAGGTCATCACCGTCGCCCGCTCGACCCCGACCTCCCGCAGGGCCGCCAGCGCCGGGTCGACGACGTCGTGGGGCGACACCCAGATGCCGTCGTACAGCGGCGCGAACCCGAGCCACCGCAGCCGGGTCCGCAGCGCGTGGCGGACGTCCCGCCGCTCCTCGGGCACGGAGAAGGCGGCCACGGTCCAGCGCCCGCCCCAGCGCTCCGAGCGCATCCCGAAGGCCATGATCCGCTGGCGGCCGTCGGCCAGCACCCCGGTCGCCCGCTCGGTCAGGCCGTAGTAGGTGCGGCGGCCAACCTTCGAGGATGCCAGCAGGCCGCGGCGCGCCAGCCGGCTCAGCGCCGCGCGGGCGCCGACGGGCGTCACGCCGAACTCGCCCACCAGGCGGACCATGGCCGCCGACGGCAGGTGCTCCTTACGGTCCAGCCAGTAGTCGCCGAGCAGGGTCACCAGCAGGTGCTGCGGCTGCGAGCCGCTCTGCGAGCGCGGCAGGTCCACCATGGGAGCGAGTGTCAGCCATAGCGAATCCTTGGGTCCAGCACCGCGTACAGCACGTCGGCAAGCAGATTGAACCCCACCACGATCACGCTTGTCACCATCAGCCAGGC
>DASQWY010000731.1:0-4130 GCA_035640005.1 Actinomycetes bacterium | reverse complement strand
TTTGCTGCTGCCGGAGCGCCGGGCCGCGCGGAGCAGGGCGGCCTAGGCCGCCCGCCGCCGGAACGCGAACGCGGACAGCCCGGCGCCACCCAGGAACGCGGCGAGCACGGCCGCCACCAGGCCGAACGCCGTCACCCCGCTGCCGGGACCGCCGCCCACGACCGCGGCGGCCGGCGGCGGTGGCTGCGCCTGCCCCCGCGCGGTCGGGTCCTCGATCCCGCGGGCGAGCACCACCAGCACGCCCTGCATCTTGGCCGGGTGCACGTTGCAGTGGTAGCTGTAGCTGCCCGGCTTGGCCGGGGCGGTCAGGGTCGCCGACGCCCCCGGCTGGACGGTGCCGGTGTCCAGCGTCACGTCGTCGAAGGTGAGCGTGTGGGGCGCCTTGCCCTGGTTGCTGAACGCCACCTTCCCGCCGGGGGCGACCGAGGCGTCGTTGGGGCTGAAGTTGAAGTCGGCGGCGTGGACGTCGACCTGGCGCGCGCCGCCGGCCGCGGCGGGCGCGGCCGCCTCACCGGCCCCTTCGACCGTGACCACCCCCTTCATCTTCTCGGGGTGGACCTCGCAATGGAACCGGAACGTGCCCGGTCTGGTCAGGGTGAGGCTGGCGTTGTGGCCGGCGAAGCGGCCGCCCTCGGCGCCCGGGTCGACCACGCCGGTGTCGAAGGAGCCGTCGTCGGCGGTGAGCGTGTGCGGCTTGCCGCCCACGTTGGCGACCAGCAGGGTGGTGCCGACCGGCACCGACAGCCGCGCCGGGTCGAACCGGAAGGTGTCGCCGGTGAAGCCGGGGTCGACCGCCTGCACGCGCACCGCCTTGGCGGGCGTCGCGGGCGGCCTGACCACCACCACGCCGTTCATCTTCGCCGGGTTGACCTGGCAGAAGTAGAAGTACGTCCCGGGCACGCTGAAGGTGACCTGGGCGTGCTGCCCGGGCTGGATCGGCTTGGTGTCGAAGGTGCCGCCACGGTCGGTGGCGGTGTGCGGCCGGTTGCTGGTGTTGGTCCAGCGGACGGTGGTGCCGACGTCGACGGTGAGCTTGCGCGGCCCGTAGTCGAAGTTGACGATGCGCGCCTCCTGGGTGGCCGCGGCGGCCGCCCGCTGCGGCGCGGCCAGCAGCACCAGGGCGGCCGCCACGGGCAGCAGGGGCAGCAGTCGGAGCGTGCGCATACCGGTCACCTCGCGGTCAGGAAGTCGGCCACGCTGGTCGCCCAGATGGCGGCGAAGGAGAGGAACACCCCGGTCCCGATCCAGGGCAGGTAGCGCCCGCCGGCCGTCCACACCTTCAGGACCGTGTACTTGAGCGCCAGCAGGGCGAACACCAGGCTGCCGAACACCGAGTGGAGCAGCACCCGCGCCGGCGAGACCGGCCCGGCCGGCCCGACCAGGCAGCTGAAGGCCACCACCACCGCCAGGGTGACGGTCAGGCGGCCGTTGAAGCGGTGCATGCTGGCCGCCACCGTGGAGGAGACCGGCGGCACCGTGCTGGCCTCGTAGACGCGGGCGGCCAGGAACACCTGCAGCCCGGCCAGGGCGAACACCACCGAGGCGAGGACCACCTTCCACAGCAGCAGCTGCCCGCCAGTCAGGTCGTTCAGCAGCTTGACGACGTCCATGGAGGGCTCCAGCTCAGGTCGCGACGACGATCTTCGCCGTCATGCTCGGATGGATGGCGCAGTGGTAGGCGAAGCCGGTGTCCACGGTCAGGCTGAAGCGCTTGCCCGGGTCGAGGACGCCGGAGTCGACCGGCCCCTGGTCGGCGGTGACGGTGTGCGGGGCGGTGTCGTCGTTGACGAAGGTGACCGCCGCGCCCTTGCGGACGGTGACGGTGGTGGGGTGGAAGGCGAGCCCGGCCATGTTGACGGTGGCGCGGTCGCTCGGCGCCTTGGTCCCCGGCGCCGCCGGGGCAGCCTGGTTGCTGGCGCGGATGTCGGCCTGGCGCACGGCGATCACGGTGGGCCCGGCCACCGCGAACCCGGCCATGACGAAGATGAGGACGATCCCCCAGAGCCGGGCGAGCCGGTTGGGGGCGTGCGCGGTGGCGGTGCTCACCAGGCCCTCCCGGAGCAGTCGGTAGCGAAGTGCTACCACACTGCGTGGCGGCCGGTCACCCCCTCAGTCCTCCCGAGCGCCCCAGCCGCCGCCACCCGGGGTGACCACGGTGACCACCTGTCCGGCGCGCAGCTGCCGGCTCGCCTTGGGCGGCAGCTCCTCGCCGTCCAGCAGGTTGCGGCCGGGCTGCCCCGGCCCGCCGCCGGCCGCGCCGGGCGGGGCGTGGCGGCGCCGGTCGCACAGCAGCGACAGGCTGGCCGGCTCCAGCACCCGCACCGCCCGGACCACCCCGTCCCCGCCGCGGTGCCTGCCGGCGCCGCCGGAGCCGCGGCGCAGCTCGTAGCGCTCCACCCGCAGCGGGTACTCCAGCTCCAGCGCCTCGACCGGGGTGTTGAGCGTGT
This sequence comes from Actinomycetes bacterium, assembly GCA_035640005.1. GTDB lineage: Bacteria > Actinomycetota > CALGFH01 > CALGFH01 > CALGFH01 > DASQWY01. The sequence goes on along the minus strand of DASQWY010000731.1, from coordinate 1,683 downwards.
TGGTCATGCCGACGTGGACGCCGGAGGGGCCCGGCCCGGCGGCCGAGGCGCCCTGGCCGCCGGCGATCGTCTCGTAGTAGGTCCAGCCGCGGCCGCCGATCACCAGGTTGTTCATGGTCCCCTGGCCGGCGGCGGGCAGCTCGGCGCAGCCGGCCAGCGCGGCCAGCACGGTGTCGGCCACCCGCTGGCTGGTCTCCACGTTGCCGGCGACCACCGCGGCCGGCGAGCGCGCGTGGACCAGGCTGCCCGCGGGCGCGCGGATGGTGACCGGGGCGTAGGCGCCCGCGTTGGCCGGGACGTCGGCGCCGCCCAGCAGCACCCGCAGCGCGAAGTAGCAGGCCGAGCGGGTCACCGCCAGCGGGCAGTTGACGTTGCCGGCGACCGCGCCGGCGGTGCCGTCGAAGTCGATCTCCAGCCGGTCGCCGGCGACCGTGACCGCCACCCGGATCGCCACGTCCTGGTCGGTCACGCCGTCGCCCTCCACCTCGCCGCGCGCCCGCCAGGTGCCGTCCGGCAGGGCGGCGAGCGCCTCCCGGGTGCGCCGCTCGGCGTAGGCGAGCACCTCGTCGAACGCCTCCAGCACGGTGCCGAGGCCGCGGCGCTCGACCAGCTCGGCCAGGCGCGTGCCGGCCAGCCGGTTGGCCGCCACCTGGGCGCGGAAGTCGCCGCGGCGCAGCCGCGGGGTGCGCGAGTTGGCCAGCAGCAGCTCCAGCACGTCGTCCTGGGCCTCGCCGGCCCTGACCAGCCGCACTGGCGGGATCACCAGGCCCTCCTGCCAGATCTCGCGGGAGTCGCTGGGCATCGAGCCGGGCCGCATCCCGCCGACGTCGGAGTGGTGCGCGCGGGTGACCGCGAAGCCCAGGCGCGTCCCGGCGGCGTCGACCGGGGACACCAGGGTGACGTCGGGCAGGTGAGTGCCGCCCGAGTAGGGGTCGTTGATCGCCCACACGTCGCCGGGGGCCGGCTCGCGGGCCATCACCGCGGCGACCGCCTCCGGCATGGCGCCCAGGTGGACGGGGATGTGCTCGGCCTGGGCGACCATGCGGCCGTTCGCGTCGAACAGCGCGGTCGAGCAGTCGCGCCGCTCCTTGATGTTGGAGGAGTAGGCGCTGCGCACCAGCAGGGTGCCCATCTCCTCGGCGACCCCGGCCAGCGCGCTGGCCATCACCGACAGCGTGACCGGGTCCATCAGCGCCTCAGCTCCAGGCTGCCCACCTCGTCCAGGGCGGCCCGCCAGCCGGGCCGGACCACCAGGGTCGCCTCGGCGAGCTCGACCACGGCCGGGCCGTCGAGCCGGTCGCCGGGGCCGAGCGCCGCGCGGGCGACCACCTCCACCTCCCGCCAGGCGCCGTCCAGGTTGAGGCGGCGGCCCGGTCGCGTGGCACCCTTTGCCGCCGGGGCGGCCCGCAGCCGCGGCTTGGCCACCGGCACCGAGGCCACCAGCCGCAGGTGCACCAGCTCGACCGGCTCGTCGTCCATGTGGTAGCCGTAGCGCCGCTGGTGCGCGGCGCCGAACGCCTCGGCCAGCCCGCCGGGGTCCTCGGCCTCCACCGTCAGCTCGAACGACTGCCCCCGGTAGCGCAGGTCGGCCTGCCTGGCCCCTATCCACCGGGGCACCCCCTTGGGGTTCCCCGGACCCCTCCGGTGAGGCTTGTCCAGCTCGGCGGCCGCGCGCGCCTCCAG